>DATCDR010000076.1:0-13098 GCA_036510575.1 Acidimicrobiales bacterium
AGCTCGTCTAAAAGACCGAGTACCGCAACGACCGGGGTCGGATCGATGTCGGCTCCGGCGGACTCGTTGTAGAGCGAGACGTTCCCGCCGACAACCGGGATCGAAAGGGCAATGCACGCGGCGCTGATGCCATCGATCGTCGAGGAGAGCTCCCACATCACCGACGGGTGCTCAGGATTCCCGAAGTTCAAGCAGTTCACCAGCGCGACCGGACGAGCTCCGGCGCAGGCCACATTCAGCGCGGACTCAGCTACGAGTCGAGCCGCCCCCTCGAATGGATCGACGGCGCACCACCGGGGGTTGCCGTCTGCGGAGAGCGCAAGTGCCTTGCCGGTCCAGGCGACACCTGGTCCTGAGAGCTTCAACAGCGCGGCGTCGGCCTCGCCAGGCCCGAAGACCGTGTTCACGAAGAGCTGGTGGTCGTACTGCCGATAGATCCAGGCCGGATCCGAGAGGAGTGTCAGCAGGTCGGCGTCGATGCTCTCGCCGGTCGCGAAGCGCCGCGGGTTATCAGCCCCACGCTCATTACGATCATCTGGAGGGGCTATGGGACGGTGATAGCGCGGGCCCTCGTCAGCAAGCGCACCAGCAGGTACGTCGGCGAGCACGTCGCTCCCCGAAAGTATGCGGAGACGTCCGACAGCGTTTGATCCGACCTCGGTGACCTTGCCGATCACGGAGGCCTCAATCTCCCAACGTGCGACCACAGCCTGGAGCTCGTCTAGATGGCGCGGCTCGATGATTGCGAGCATCCGCTCCTGGCTCTCTGAGGTCATAACTTCGAAGGGCTCCATATCCGGCTCACGGCGCGCGATGGCTTCGACATCAACGTCCATTCCAAGCCCTGCTCGGGCCGCAGTTTCCGAGGTCGCGCACGTGATACCTGCTCCACCAAGATCCTGGATGCCGACGACGATGCCGCGATCGAGCAACTCAAGGCAGGCTTCGATCAGCCGCTTTTCCTCGTATGGGTCGCCCACCTGGACGCTCGGCCGCTTGTCGGAATTGGCTGCATCGGCGTCAAAGCCGGCCGACGCAAGCACGCTGACGCCCCCGATCCCATCCCTGCCTGTTCTCGATCCCAAAAGCACTGCTATGTTGCCGACACCTGACGCGGCCGAGAGGACGAGCCGTTCGATCGGCAACACACCGAGACAGAAGACATTCACCAGAGGATTGCCTCTATACGTCGGATCGAAGGTGATCTGGCCCCCGATTGTGGGGACTCCGACAGAGTTCCCGTAACTTGCAATTCCGCGGACCACTCCGTCGAGGATGTAGCGACTATGCAGATCGTCGAGCGGACCAATGAACAGCGGGTCCATCAACGCAATAGGCCGGGCACCCATCGTAAAGATGTCGCGCAGGATGCCCCCGACACCGGTCGCGGCCCCCTGGAAAGGCTCAATGAAACTCGGATGGTTGTGACTCTCGATTCGCAGTGCGACCGCTATTCCGTCACCTGCATCGATGACTCCGGCATTCTCGCCGGGTCCGACCAGGACGTGCGGACCTGAAGTCGGCAGCCTCGCGAGGTGCACTCTTGACGACTTATACGAGCAGTGCTCGCTCCACATAACTGAAAACATCGCGAGCTCCAACAGGTTCGGCTCTCGACCGAGAATCGCAATAATCGACGTCAGTTCTTCATCCGTAAGTCCGAGGTCGCGGTGCGTCGATGGGCTGAGTTCAGTCATCATTCTTCCATTGGTTCGGAGCCATATACCCGTAGACAAAAGCGGCGGCTCGAAGCGGTAATTGAATTCGCGCAGACGCGGTTGCGCGGCTTATTCCCATAGGGCATAGTTAGCGCATGGCTGAAACAAAAAAGAGAACATCGATGACGAACGAGCACAAGGCGGCGCTTGCCGCCGGACGGGCGGAAGGGCTCGCCGTGCGCAGATACCTCGAGGCACTTGAGTCGAATAAGCCACGACGAGGGCGGCGCCCAAATGCGAGCAATATCGATGAACAGCTGAAGCTCATTGAGGAAAAGCTCGCGAGTGCGGACCCGCTGAAGCGACTCCACTTGCTCCAACAGCGAAAGACCCTGCAGGCACGGAGCACCGTCGCTGAGGAGACGCTCGACCTCTCCGAGCTCGAATCTGCTTTCATCTCCTCGGCCTCCGAATACGGGAAGCGAAAGGGAATCGGCTACGCCACCTGGCGCGAGATCGGTGTCTCGGCGGACGTGCTTCGCCGTGCAGGCGTACATCGCGGCGCCTCGGCCTAAGCAGCTTCGAAGTGGGTCGGCGCCAGCTTCGTCGCTGCGTCGACGAACGCCGCTAATAGCCCTCGGCCATCTGAGGAACCGAGCAGCGCTTCCATCGCCCGCTCGGGATGCGGCATGAGTCCGACCACATTCCCCACCTCGTTACGGACGCCGGCAACTGATCCGGTTGAACCGTTGGGATTGTCGCTGTAGCGAAGGACTATCTGGCCACGCTCGACGAGTTGCGCAAGCGTCTCGGCGTCGCAGGTGTAGTTTCCCTCGTAGTGGTTGATCGGAAGTTCCAGCGTCTCGCCCGGCGTCGATCCCGAGGTGAGGACCGAGGCCGTCGAGACCACCTCGCACGTCACCGTCTCGCAGAGGAATCGAAGGCCGTCATTTCGCATGAGCGCGCCAGGGAGCAGGCCGGTTTCGACAAGGACCTGGAAGCCGTTACAGATGCCGAGCACCGGATATCCCTTCGCCGCGGCACTGGCGACAGGCCCCATGACTGGCGAGAACTGCGCGATCGCGCCAGGGCGTATGTAGTCGCCATGCGCAAAGCCACCAGGCACGATCACGGCATTGAAGCCGTCGAGCTCCGACCGCGTGTGCCACACGATCTCGGCCTCGGCACCGAGGCTTCGCAACGCGGCCGCGACGTCATGCTCGCAGTTCGAGCCTGGAAAGCAGACAACTGCCACGCGTGCGCTCACGAGGAGTGAATCGACACTTCGGCGCGCTGGATTACGGGATTCGAGAGCAGCCGGGCACACATCTCCTCGGCGGCCACGCGTGCCGCACCCTCATCGGCGGCCTCAAGATCGAAGGCGATTACCTTCCCAACCCGGACGGAGGAGACACCGCTAAAGCCAAGAGCGGGTAGCGCTCGCTCGATCGTGCGGCCCTCTGGGTCTGCGATCCCTGGCAGGCCGCGCACCTCGACGTGAACGGAGAACTTCATCGTCCTCCCGACCCTACGCCCCACCAGTCGGCGAACGAGCGACCAGAGATCCGTTCGTAGGCCTGCACGTAACGGGTCCGCGTCGCGTCGATCACCGACGCTGGGATGACAGGCGGCGTCGAAGCCTTGTCCCATCCTGTCGACTCCGCCCAATCGCGGACTGGCTGCTTGTCAAACGACGGGGGTGCCGAGCCGGGCTTCCACGCGTCGGCCGGCCAGAACCGGCTCGAGTCCGGAGTGAGGATCTCGTCACAGATCGCGATCTCGCCATCGATGATGCCGAGCTCGAACTTGGTGTCGGCGATCACGATCCCGCGTTCTCTCGCTATCGCGGCTCCGTGACTGTAGGCGGCGAGGCAGATGTCCCTCGCGAGCTCCGCGACCTCGGAGCCGACGAGATCCGCCGCCTCCTCGTAGGAGATGTTCACGTCATGACCCTCGGTGGCCTTGGTCGAGGGTGTAAATACCGGCTCCGGCAACTGGGAGGCCTCGAGAAGTCCCGCTGGCAGCGGGTGTCCGTGCATCGTCTGGTGCTCGGAGTACTCCTTCCACGCTGAACCGGTGATGTAACCGCGCACGATGCACTCGAGCGGGAGCATCTCTGCTCTCCGCACAAGCATCGCTCGACCATCGAGATCAGGGATCGCCTCCGAGCCCTCTGGAAAGTCCTCGGGATCGCACGTGATCAAGTGGGTGAGCGCAATCGGTGCGAGCGCCTCGCACCAGAACTCGGTCATCGCGGTGAGCACCCTCCCCTTGTCGGGCACCGGCTCGGGGAAGATGACATCGAATGCCGAGATCCTGTCCGATGCGACGAGCAGAAGCTGGCCGTCGTCGGCGTCATAGATATCTCGAACCTTGCCGGAGTAGAGACGGGTCAGGCTCATCAGTCAACCTCCGAGAGTGCGTCGATAGTCAGGTGCGCGTTGCGAAGCGCACGGTCCAGGTCAAATGCCTCGTCAAGGACGAGTTCCACCTTCGCCGCGCCGAGCGCTTGAACCAGTGCGTCGTCTTGCTCCAGCACACTACGAAATGCCGAGCGGTCCTCATAGGCACGGCGCGCCGCGGCCTGCACGATTCGGTAGGCATCGTCTCTCGTCAGCCCTGCGGCGACGAGCGCCAGCAGTACCGGCTGGGAAAAGACAAGGCCAAGCGATCCGACGAGGAGGTTCTCGCGCATGCGATCTGCGTGGACGACGAGTCCATCGATCAGCCTGGTCATGCGGCGAAGCGAGTAGTAGGCAAGATGGCTGGCGTCTGGAAGCACGATCCGCTCGACAGAGGAGTGGCTGATATCTCGCTCGTGCCACAACGCCACGTCCTCGAGCCCGGATACGAGGTAACCCCGAAGGACTCGCGACATACCGACGAGCCGCTCGCTCGTGATCGGGTTTCGCTTGTGCGGCATCGCAGACGAGCCCTTCTGACCGGCCGCGAACGGCTCCTCTGCCTCGCCGAGCTCGCTTCGCTGCAGATGGCGAAGCTCGGTCGCTATCGACTCGATCGTCGAGCCAACCGACGCGCATGCGTAGAGGTACTCAGCGTGCCGGTCGCGGGCAAGCACCTGCGTAGCGGGCACGGGCTTTAGCCCGAGGGCGCCGCAGACGAAGGCCTCGACGGCTGGTTCGATGTTCGAGTAGTTCCCGACCGCGCCAGAGAGCTTGCCGACGGCGATCGCCTCGCGTGCCCTGCGCAATCTCGTCCGGTCGCGATCGACCTGCAGGCAGTGGAGCGCGAGCTTGGCTCCGAAGGTGGTCGGTTCGGCGTGCATCCCGTGGGTTCGCCCAAGAATCGGCGTCGCCGCGTGCTCGATCGCCTTGGAACGAAGCGCGTTGACGAGTCCGTCAGCGGCCGCTATCAACAGATCCGCCGCCTTCACCAAGGTGACCGACTGCGCCGTGTCCACGACGTCGGTAGAGGTCAGCCCGTAGTGGACCCACGAGCCGGCAGGCGACCCGATATGGGCCTGGACGACGTCTACGAACGCGGCCACATCGTGATCCGTGACGCGCTCGCGCTCGTTTACGGCTTCGACGAACGCGGCGTCGACGACCGGTGCCGCGCGACGGATCTCTTCGGCATGATCAGTTGGCACCACACCGAGCGAGGCCCACGCCTCCGACGCCAGAACCTCGACTTCGAGCCAAAGGCGGAACCGCTCCTCGTCGTTGAAAACCTCGCGCATTTCAGGAAGCGAGTATCGGCCAATCATCGGAGCACCCTTCCAAGGTCGTGGCCTGCCGCTGCCTCGAGCGCGATGTCGCTTCGGACCTGCATGCCATCAAAGCTGATCTCGCTCATCGCCAAGTAGGCGCGATCTCGAGCCTCGCCGAGCGTAGGTGCGACAGCCCGCACCCCAAGGACCCGACCACCCGATACTCGTATCTTGCCGTCGAGGTCGCGCATCGTTCCAGCGTGAAGTACCGACACTCCTCGAACGCTACCGGCTGCCTCGAGTCCGTGAATCTCTGCACCGGTGACTGGTGAGCCCGGATAGCCCTCCGACGCGGCTACGACGCAAACCGAGGCGTCGTCACTGAGCGAAACGGGTCGGCGAAGCTCGCCTGCGGCAGCGGCGGCGAGCAGCGCGAACAGATCGTCGGTCACGCGAGCCAACACCACCTCTGTCTCGGGGTCTCCGAACCGGACGTTGAACTCGATGAGCTTCGGCCCAGAAGCGGTAAGCATGCATCCCGCATAGAGCACACCCCGGTAGTCGACACCAAGGCGTCGAAGCGCCGTCAGTGATGGCTCAACGATCTCGTCCATGATCTTGTCGATCACCGCGTCGGTCGCGACAGGCACCGGCGAGTACGCACCCATGCCGCCGGTATTAGGGCCGGCATCACCGTCGCCCAACCGCTTGAAGTCCTGTGCAGCCGGCAGGGGAGCCGCACGAGTTCCGTCGGTGAGCACGAGCAACGAAAGCTCTGGGCCTTCGAGGCCTTCTTCAATAACGACGCGTCGACCCGCATCCCCGAACGCCTCGCCGGAGAGCTTGGACGCGACGTCGCGACGAGCCTCGTCAAGATCCGACGTGACGAGGACTCCCTTGCCTGCGGCGAGACCATCTGCCTTGACGACGTAGCGCCCGGGCAGCGTTGCAAGAAAGCACTCAGCGGAGCCCTGGTCCTCAAAGACACCAAACGCCGCCGTCGGCACCGACGCCGAGTTCGCCAGCTGTTTCATGAATGTCTTCGAGCCCTCGAGCCGAGCACCGTCCGCGCCGGGTCCAAAGACCAGCTGGCCGCGCGCACGCAGACGATCGGCAAGCCCGTCAACAAGAGGTGCCTCAGGCCCTATGACGAAGAGATCGGCGACGAGTTCCTCCGCAGGAGTCCCGACAGATGCGATCGTGTGGCCTTCTGGAGTGACACCGCTGATCCCGGGATTTCCAGGAGTCGCGACGACATCGACGCTCTTGCCTAACGCGAGAGCTAACGCGTGCTCGCGCGCCCCTGAACCAACGACTACCGCCCTCATGCGGCGAAGTGGACGTACTGCTCTCGGTCGGGACCGACGCCGACGAAGCTGATCGGCACCCCGGTGTGCTCCATGATCGCCTCGACATAGTCACGAGCCGCCCGCGGAAGTTCCTCGACTGCGGTTGCCCCCGTGATGTCTTCTCGCCAACCCGGCATCTCGCGATAGACGGGCGTCACCTTGTGTAATACGGACTGGTGATACGGCAGACGGGTAAGACGCTCTCCGTCGGCCTCGTAGGCGACACAGAGCTTCACGGTCGAAAGATCGGAGAGGACGTCGAGCTTGGTCAGTGCAATCTCCGAGACAGTGTTGACGCGAACCGCGTGATTCAACATCACGAGGTCGAGCCATCCAGGTCGGCGCCTACGACCGGTATTGGTCCCGTACTCGTGTCCACGCTCGACGAGCAGGTCTGCCATCTCACCGTGAAGTTCGGTTGGAAACGGTCCAGCACCAACTCGGGTCACGTAGGCCTTGGCGATGCCGACCACACGGTTGATGTCACGCGGCCCGATCCCGGTTCCGATGCATGCACCACCCGCGGTCGGGTTCGACGAGGTCACGTAGGGGTACGTCCCGTGATCGAGATCCAAGAACGTCGCCTGCGCGCCCTCGAGCATGATCTGCTCGCCGACGTCGAGCGCCTCGTGCATCATCGCCACGGTGTCGCCGATCATCGGCGCAACGCGTGGCGCGAGTTCGTCGAGGTAGACCCGAGCGATCTCTTCGGCGTCGATCGGAAGGCGATTGAAGACCCGCGTGAGAACCGCGTTCTTCTCTCTCGCGAGCAAGCTCAGCTTCTGCCGGAAGATCTTCTCATCGAGAAGGTCTTGGACGCGAAGTCCAATCCGCGCCGCCTTGTCGGCGTAGGCGGGGCCAATCCCTCGCTTGGTCGTCCCAAGCTTGTTCTTCCCGAGCGCTCGCTCTGTGGCCTTGTCGATCTCATAGTGGTACGGGAGGATGAGATGGGCATTGCCGGAGACGACAAGTCGGCTGGTGTCGATGCCGCGGGACTCGAGCATGTCGCACTCGCCGACGAGCACGGCTGGATCGACGACGACGCCGTTGCCGATGACCGGGGTCGTGTGTGAGTAAAGGACGCCGGACGGGATCAGCTGGAGCGCAAAGCTCTCGCCGTTCACGACAATCGTGTGACCAGCGTTGTGTCCACCTTGGTAGCGGACGACGAGTCGCATGTCCTTGGCTAGGAGATCGGTGAGCTTTCCTTTGCCTTCGTCGCCCCACTGGGTTCCGACCACAACGGTCGCGGGCACGGCTCTCCCTCCTCGTTGACCTCGCAAGCGTACTAGGCCCTTCGGGCCCGATTACTGCCTTCGAAGCGGCGTTCTGCGGATATTTAGGGGAACGATCTCGGCTCGAAGTGGCACGAGATCGCGACGATACTGTCGATGGGTCTCAGCGACTCGATCTGCCGCGTCTGATCGCGTCGCTGCGAGCTCGGCTTCAAGGCGCGCGACCTCTGCCTCGAGCGCCAAGACGCGACGGACTCCCTCAAGGTTGACCCCGGCGTTTGTCAGCTCGAGGATGCGCTGCATCTGGGCGATGTCGGCGTCGGAGTACCGACGAGCGCCCCCGCCCGTGCGGCTCGGATCGAGCAGACCCTTGCGCTCGTAGATACGAAGAGTCTGGGGATGCACGCCGGCAAGCTCGGCGGCGATCGAGATCACGTACAAGGCCCGCGTTGAAGGTCCCATCTCGGGCATCGTCATACCCCGAGATAGCTCCGCGGAGAAGTGACCGTCACCTTGGCCAGCGCCTCAACCGCTTCTCGCTGCTCGTCAGTGAGCTCGTCCGGCACAAAAACCTCGACCGTCACGAGTAGGTCACCTTGCTTGGTCCCCTGATGGAGTCCCCTACCGGCGACCCGGAAACGCTTCCCTGAGGTCGTGCCCGGAGGAAGCCGAAGCGTGACCGGCTTGTCGAGCGATGGAACCGTGATCTCGGCCCCAAGCGCAGCCTCGGTGAAGGTGATCGGAACCGTGAGCGTGAGGTCCGCGCCCCGGCGTCCGAACAACGGATGCGGCGCGACCTCGACGGTGACGTACAAGTCACCGTTCGGGCCGCCATTCCGACCGGCCTCGCCATGGCCTTTCACCTTGATCCGTTGGCCATCTGCGACCCCAGCAGGGATTCGAACCTTGACCTTGCGCTCATGACGTTGGCGTCCGGTGCCAAAACATGTCGGGCACGGATCAATGACCTTCGTGCCTCTGCCGCCACATTCGGGACAAGGCGTGGACAGCGAGAACAGGCCCTGATTGTCGTTGATCACTCCTGCACCGCCGCAGCGCGGGCAGACCACCGGCATCGTCCCGGGTTTCGATCCACTGCCACCACAGGTCGCGCACGACGCCCAGGTCGCCACATTCACCGTGGTGACGGCACCCTCGACCGCCTCGGCGAAGTCCAAGTGGAGATTCGCCTCGACGTCAGTGCCGCGTTGGGGGCCGGCGCCCGGCGCCGGCCGGCGACGGGCATTTCTCGAACCCCCGAAGATCCCGCCGAAGAGATCCTCGACATTGAAGTCAAAGCCGCCGGTCCCACCTCCGCCGCCGAATCCGGCCGCGGCGGGACCCATGCGACGTACCTCGTCGTACTCTTTGCGCTTATCCGCGTCACCAAGGACGTCGTAGGCCGCGCTGATCTCTTTGAACCGATCCTCTGAGCCAGGGTGTGAATCCGGGTGGAACTGCTTCGCCAACTTCCGATAGGCGCGCGTGATCTCCTTGTCAGCCGCGTCAGAGCTGACACCAAGCACCTTGTAATAATCAGTTTCGTACCACTCGCGCTGGGGCGCCACCCGCTAACCCCTGACTCGAACCATCGCGGGACGAACCACCCTGCCCTTAAGCCGATACCCAGGTCGCATCACCTCGGCGACGACGACACCGGTTTGCTCGCCTTCGTCACTCGGATCGTGCGCGACCGCGTCGTGGATCGACGGGTCAAATCCGACGCCGACTTCGTCGATACGTTCGAGGCCTTCTCTGGCCAACGCGTCGCGCGCTAGCGAGGAGATCTGCCCGAGCGCCGAAACGAGTTGTGCGGCGACAGCGTCAGCTGGCTCACCCGCATGCGAGCGCGCGAGGTCGAGTGCGTCGAGGACCGGCAGAATTCGCTCTAGCACCGCGGCCGCTGCCCGCTCGGTCAACTCTTCTGACTGACGTGCAGTGCGCTTGCGGTAGTTCTCGAACTCCGCCTGCAAGCGTCGAAGGTCGTCGAGGTACTCGTCTCGCTCGCGGAGCGCTTCAGACAACGGATCTGCCTCGTCTACGAAGATGGCGTCGAGGCGGGCGTCGAGGTCATCGACCTCATCTGATCCCGACTCGTTGCTTTCAGTAGTTGCGTCCTTGGCGCCACGTGCGACGGGCTCATCGGTCGGCTCCACGGAATCCTCATCAGATCCCGTGGATGCCTCCGATCTCAACTCGTCGTCGCCGGCCGTACCCGAGCTCATGCGCTTTGAGCGCCCGGCTCATCGACGATCTCCGCGTCGACGACATCGTCGTCACCGCCGGTCGAGGAGGAGCTTGGCGGCGAGTCCTGCGTTGAGGCCTGCTCGTAGAGACGTTGCGCGAACGACTGCGAGGCCGTAAGAAGCTCCTCGGTCGCCTTGCGGATCGCCTCAAGATCACTGCCGGCGAGCGCGTCCTTGACGCCCTTTAGCCCTGCTTCGACCTTGTCCTTCTCGTCCCCGGTGAACTTCTCGCCCTCGTCTTTTAAGAGCTTCTCGGTCCGGTAGACAAGAGAGTCGGCATTGTTCCTCGTCTCTGCCTCTTCCTTCCGGCGGCGGTCGTCCTCGGCATGGGCCTCGGCGTCCTTGATCATCCGCTCGATGTCGTCATGGGGCAGCGATGACTGACCAGTGATCGTCATCGACTGCTCCTTCGAGGTCGCTCGGTCCTTCGCAGAGACGTGCACGATCCCGTTGGCGTCGATGTCGAACGTGACCTCGATCTGTGGCATGCCCTGTGGAGCAGGCGGCAGATCGACGAGCTGGAACTTTCCAAGGGTCTTGTTGTACATAGCCATCTCGCGCTCGCCCTGGAGTACGTGGATCTCAACGGATGGCTGGTTGTCCTCGGCGGTCGTGAAGACCTCCGACCGCTTCGTCGGGATCGTGGTGTTCCGCTCAATGAGGCGGTGCATGATCCCACCCTTGGTCTCGATGCCGAGGCTCAGCGGCGTGACGTCGAGGAGCAGCACGTCCTTCACGTCACCCTTCAGCACGCCGGCCTGGACCGCAGCACCAACGGCGACGACCTCATCGGGGTTGACGCCCTTGTGCGGCTCCTTGCCCGTCAGCTTCTGAACGAGCTCTTGAATGGCAGGCATGCGGGTAGATCCGCCGACCAGTACCACGTGATCAACCTTGCCATCGGCCAGGTTGGCGTCCTTCAAGGCGGACTCGAACGGGCCCCGGCAGTCTTCGACGAGATCCGCAGTCAGCTCCTGGAACTTCGCGCGGGTGAGCTTGAGATCGAGGTGCTTCGGACCATCGGAGGTCGCGGTGATGAAGGGGAGGTTGATGTCCGTCTCTTGGACAGCGGAAAGCTCGATCTTGGCCTTCTCCGCGGCTTCCTTCAGCCGTTGAAGCGCCATCTTGTCGTTCGACAGATCGACGCCCTCAGTGTCCTTGAACGTCTTTACGAGCCAGTCGATGACCCGCTGATCCCAGTCGTCGCCACCGAGGTGGGTGTTGCCAGACGTTGACTTGACTTCGAATACGCCATCGCCGATGTCGAGGACCGAGACGTCGAATGTTCCTCCGCCGAGGTCGAATACGAGAACCGTGTGGTCCTCGCCCTCGTGGTCGAGTCCGTATGCGAGCGCAGCCGCGGTCGGCTCATTGATGATTCGCAGCACTTCGAGGCCTGCAATCTGGCCGGCCTCTTTGGTCGCTGTGCGCTGCGCATCGTCGAAGTAGGCGGGCACCGTGATGACAGCCTGGGTGACCGTGTCGCCAAGGAACGCCTCTGCATCCCTCTTCAGCTTCTGGAGAATCCGCGCCGAGATCTCTTGTGGGGAGTACGCCTTGCCGTCGATGTCGATCGACCAGCTCGTACCCATGTGGCGCTTGACCGATCGGATGGTCCGATCCGGGTTCGTGATCGCCTGCCGCTTCGCGACTTCGCCGACGAGAACCTCGCCCGACTTCGCAAAGCCGACTACCGAGGGGGTCGTTCGCCCACCTTCTGCATTCGGGATGACCGTAGGGTCACCACCTTCAAGAACGCTGACGACCGAGTTCGTCGTCCCTAGGTCGATTCCGACCGCCTTTGGCATGAGGTGCCTCCAAACTTTCTTTCGTGTTCCGTGACTTCGACCCGTTTGGGCCGCTATGGCAATGACGAGTATAACAAAGTTGAGTCGTTGATTGTCAAGTTCGCCCTTTGGTCAGGCTTTGCACATCAATTCTCCCTTGCACAAATAATCAGAAACCTGCACAAAAAGTCCTAGCTGTCGCTGGTAGGTGGCCCAATCGGGTGTTCGATGTCGAATGCTTTCCGTGCCTCGCTGGCGCGCATCAATCGCTCCCGCGCTTCGTTCATCCCAGCCCAAAACTCTGGAGGCATGGCCGGGGGAGTTGACCCGAGTGGTAGAGGACCCGCCGTATAGAACTTTTGACAAGCCGTTGAAGCGTCCCTCTCCTCCTCGTAGATCCTGCGGCGTTGGTTCTCGATTTCGTTTGCCATTTCCCTTAGGCCCTTCCTGGTGTGGTCGTTCGTGCACAAGTGTGGATAACTACAAATTTGTAACTCTCCCTTTGACCTGCACTTATGTAATGTTTTCCACAATCCACAGCACTACTACCACTCATAGAGTTAGTAGTAACGAAGTTGGTCGACCCCAAAGAGGTTGGATAGCGGTCCAATCCTCTCCAGGAACCGACCGGCGCATGGGCGCAGCCGTTGTAACGGCCGACCCCGGAGTGGTTCCGGTCCACCATGCACACACTTGTTTCAGCCAGCAAGGGATTGGAGGCTGCTCGGCTAGGCGAAAGAACAGAGTCCCAGGAGTGCCAGGTTCGTGGCCTGACCCCTTGGGACTCTGTAGCGGGGGTGAGGCAACTGGCCACCAGGGTCCCTGAAAGCGTCCCCAAGCGGGTTCGAGTCCCGTCACCTCCACGCGTGTTACAGCTAAAGGCTACCTGCTCAACACCTATTTGGCTACAGCGGAGCGGTTCTGTCGCGGCCTGTTCCAGTAGGGACTTTTGCACTTGGGACAAACGCGCGGCTCGATGTTCATGTCGCGGGGAACCCAAATGTGCTCGCATCGCTCGCACTTCCACGCGTCGACTTGGATCTTCACCATTCCTGCCCTTGTCTGACCATTGGTATCTGACCTCAACTATATACCTCCTAGGTATTGACTCCCATGTTACCTTACAGTATATTATCTCTAGGTACATAGCACT
>DATCDR010000077.1:0-4498 GCA_036510575.1 Acidimicrobiales bacterium
GTCGTCGCTAGCTATGGGTGCGGTCGGCACAGCGCACCGCGAGCGGAAGCTGATGGTCCTCGCTTGTGTGATCGCCGCGGTAGGCCTTGGACTTTGCGCGCTCTCGGTCCACAACGAGCTGCTCGGCTTCGCCGCCCTGGCAATGACCGGGACCGCGAACGGGCCGATGGTGGTGACGATGTTCACACTCCGCCAACGTGCGACTGATCCGAGGTGGTTCGGTCGAGCCTTTGCGGTCTCTATGAATCTCAACTCAGCCGGCTCGCCGCTCGCCGCGGCAGCGGTAGGGGGGATCGCTGCTCGAAGCGTCGGAGCAGCATTCCTCTTCGGTGCCGGGCTCGCGGTCCTAGCTGGGGTGTGGCCACTCGTGTTCCCGTACAAGACCACCGAGGTGCCGCGCGAGCTGACGAGGTTCCCGCCGGTGGTCGAGCGAGCAGAGAGCTGAGCCCGAGGCTTTTCCGCCCGGATTCTCCTCTTCTGCCGATACGGAAGCGGAGATGATCGGGCACACTTAAGGGATGCCACCCCAGTACATCTTCACCATGCGCGACCTAAAGCGGTTCTATCCGCCCGACCGCGAGGTTCTTAGAGGCATCAACTTGTCGTTCTACCCTGGCGCGAAGATCGGCGTGATCGGCTCGAACGGGTCTGGAAAGTCGTCGCTTTTAAAGATCATGGCCGGCGAGGACGACGGCTACAGCGGCGAGGCCAAACTCACCTCGGGCTTTAGCGTCGGCTTCCTCGCGCAAGAGCCGCAGCTCGATTCAGCAAAGGACGTCATCGGGAACGTGCGCGACGGTGTCGGCCCGGCAATGGCGCTCCTTGATCGCTTCAACGAAGTCTGTGCCGCGATGGGTGAGCCAGATGCCGATTTCGACAAGTTGTTGACCGATCAGGCGAACCTGCAGGATCAGATCGACGCGGCAGGTGCATGGGATCTCGATCGCAACCTAGAGATCGCCATGGACGCGCTTCGTCTCCCGCCAGGCGACGCCGACGTCTCGACGCTTTCTGGAGGCGAGCGGCGACGTGTCGCGCTCTGTCGATTGCTGTTGTCCAAGCCGGACTTGTTGCTGCTCGACGAGCCGACCAACCACCTCGACGCGGAGTCAGTCGCCTGGCTCGAGCGCACGCTGCTCGAATATCCGGGCACGGTCGTCGCGGTCACCCACGATCGCTACTTCCTCGACAACGTCGCGAGCTGGATCCTCGAGCTCGACCGAGGAGCCGGCATTCCCTGGGAGGGGAACTACTCCTCGTGGCTGGAGCAGAAAGAGGCCCGTCTGGCGCGAGAAGAACGAGCTGACTCTGCTCGTCAGTCGGCGCTGCAACGTGAGCTCGAATGGATCCGGATGTCGCCCCGTGCCCGCCAGGCCAAGGGCAAGGCACGCATCACCGCATATAACGACCTCGTAGCGGCGGCGGAGGCAGCCGAACGACGAGCAGACCGGCTCGAGATCGCGATTCCTGCCGGACCTCGACTCGGCGACCAGGTCGTCGATGCGACCAAGCTCACGAAAGGCTTCGGAGATCATCTGCTGATCGACGATCTTTCGTTTCTTCTGCCGCCAGGCGGGATCGTCGGCGTGATCGGACCGAACGGGGCAGGCAAGACGACGCTCTTTCGCATGATCGTCGGAGAAGAGACGCCAGACGCGGGATCGCTCACGATCGGCACGACCGTCGAGCTCGCCTACGTCGATCAGTCGCGAGATCTGCTCACACCCGATGCGACGGTGTTCGACGAGATCACGGGAGGAACCGATCTGATCGTCGTCGGCAATCGGGAGATCCACTCCAGGGCCTATGTCGCGAGCTTTGGCTTCAAGGGGAGCGATCAGCAAAAGCTCGTCGGGCAGCTCTCCGGTGGTGAGCGCAACCGGGTCCAACTCGCCAAGGTGTTAAAAAGCGGCGGCAACGTCTTGCTCTTGGACGAGCCTACGAACGACCTCGACGTCGACACCTTGCGTGCACTCGAGGAGGCGTTGCTCTCCTTCCCCGGCTGTGTCGTCGTGATCAGCCACGACCGGTGGTTCCTCGATCGGATCGCCACCCACGTGATGGCCTTCGAGGGGGAGTCGGAGGTTCGTTGGTGGGAGGGAAACTTCACCGACTACGAGGTTGACCGCAAAAAGCGCCTCGGCGTCGACGCCGATCAGCCGCATCGGCTGAAGTACAAGCCGCTCGCGCGCCGATAGGCCGATCTCCGCGCCGAGCTAGCGCGACGCGGCGAATTGCCGGGTCGTGAGTGCCTCGCGCCAGATCTCCCCGGTTCGGCGTTAGCGCGAAACGGCGGCGAGGCGGAGCAGCTGGAGCGGGTGGAGTGCGTCTCGGGCAGTTCCGTCGGCGATCTGTTGGCGACACGAGGTGCCCGTCGCACAGATCATCGTGGTATCCGGCTCCAACTTGATGGCGGGGAAGAGCCGGTCGCCGCCGATCGACATCGAGATGTCGTAGTGCTTCGCCTCGTAGCCGAACGAGCCCGCCATCCCGCAGCATCCCGTCTCGAGCTCGACGACCTCGAGCCCAGGAATAGCGCGAAGCAGGCTCATCGTGGACGTCGTGCCGACGAGGGCCTTTTGGTGGCAGTGGCCGTGAAAGACGACCCGCTTGCCCTCGAGGGTGGAGTGCGCGTCGAGCAGCAATCTGCCGTCGCTAATGGCCTCGAGCAGCAGCTCGTCGACCAAGCCGCTTTGCCCGGCGATGGTGGCGACTCGCGGGTCACCTGGGAACAGCGAGCGGTGGTCGTCGCCGAGGGTCAAGATGCACGACGGCTCCCATCCAACGATGCGAGTCCCTAAAGCGGCTGCGTCAGCGAGTCGGTCGACGAGTGCTCCTGCGGTCTTTTTCGCGTCGTCGAGCAGCCCCTTTGAGAGCTGTGGGCGACCACAACAGACCGACGACTCGAGCTCGACCTGGTAGCCGGCGAGTCGCAGGAGCTCGATCGCGGCTTGGCCGATAGCCGGCTCGGTGAAGCTGGTGAATGAGTCGGCGAGCACGATGACCTTGGTCGCCTCGACACTGCTTGCTTGCTGGGAGCGGGCGAACCACTTCATGAGCGTCTCTCTCGCCGGCTTGGGGAGTGGCCGTCGGTGATCGATGCCGAGGAAGCGCTCCATGGCGGCGCGGACAATGGCCGAGGACAACATCGCCTTGGTCGCCCATCTGGCGTGTGCGCCGAGCTGATTCAGGCGCCTGATCGATCCGAATGCACGAGCGCTGAGGGGGGTGCCGTGCTGGTCGTAGTAGTGCGAGAGCGTCTCTGCCTTGAGCGAGGCCATGTCGACCGAGAGGGGACACTCGCTCTTGCAGGCCTTGCACTCGAGGCAGAGATCGAGTGCCTCGTGTAGCCGCTCGTCACCGAGCGCGCGAAGCGGGTCGTCTGCTGAGAGTGCGGCGACGAGGGCGTTCGCACGGCCTCTCGTCGAGTGCTCTTCGTCCCTCGTAGCCATGTAGGACGGGCACATCGTGGCCTCGCCGGACTTCCGGCAGGCGCCGATTCGCATGCAACGGTCCGCTGCCTTGAACATCGAGCCTTCGGGAAAGCTGAGTCGACTCGTTACCGGGATCTTCTGACGGGTACCAGGGTCGCGGAGGTTGTCGGTCATCTTTTGACCGTCGACGATCTTGCCTGGGTTCATCCGGCTTTCAGGATCGAAGAGGCCCTTTAGCTCTTGCATCGCGCCATAGAGCTCGTCGCCGTAGATACGGCGGTTGAACTCAGTGCGGGCCAGGCCGTCGCCGTGCTCAGAGGAGTTCGAGCCGCCGAACTCCGATGCCAGGGCGAGTACCTCCTCGGCGATGGTGTGCATCTTCTCGATGTCGGTTGGACTGGTGAGGTCGATGAAGGGGCGAACGTGTAGGCAGCCGACTGAGCAGTGGCCGTAGAAGCCGGCCTTGATCTCGTGGCTCGCCAACAACGCGGCGAATCGGTCCGCGTACTCCGAGAGGTGTGCTGGATCGACCGCTGTGTCCTCGACGAAGGCAAGTGGCCGACTTGGCCCGGTAGCAGAGGCCATCAACAGCCCGAGTGCACTCGCACGGACCTTTAACAGCGGTGCTTGCTGTGCGGCGGTGATCGCCCGGATCGTCGCATAGCCGTGGTGCAGCCGCTCGAAGCTGTCAGCCAGGCGGTCCACCCCTGCGGCCGCCTCCGCCTCGGTGTCACCCGTGAACGAGACGAACATCAGCGCTTCGGGCGTGCCTTCGAGGACGCTCGTGACGCTCGCGAGCTCACGACGCTGGCGGGCCAGATCGAGGATCGTCTTGTCGAGGAGCTCGACGGCAAAAGGTGTGCAGTCGAGCGCGGCTTCCGTCGAGGCGATCGCGGCCGCGGTCGAGGCGAAGTGCGCAACGGCGATAGCGGTGACCTTCGGGCGTTCGACGAGTCGGACCGATGCCTCGGTCAAGACGATGAGCGTCCCCTCAGAGCCCGTGACCAGCCGTGCGAGATCGAGGGATCCGTCGGCGGCGACCCGATCGAGTCGGTAGCCCCCCG
>DATCDR010000078.1:0-14197 GCA_036510575.1 Acidimicrobiales bacterium
CTCGCGCGAAGCGGAAGAGTCGTGCACCTTCGTCTCGACCGCTCCTGGGCTTGGGCCAAGCAGCTCGCCCTCGGCTTCTCCCGGCTGCGCGCGGCGTTCGCCTGAGCCGCCACTTCCGAGCATCGTCGGATCGCCGATGCCGCAGGTACCCGAGAGATCAACTACCGAGGCATTGATCCGACGCGCCCCGACGTCGGCGTCGAGTACTCCCCGGCATCGAGGACCGCTCCTACCTCAGTGCGAAACCTCTGTAGTAGTCAGCCCGACGTTGGCGTGAAACAGGGAGGTTAGCGAGCTCGGGCGATGCTGCAGAGACGCGCTCATGACGCCTGCTCGGCTCGGAGCGCATGGCCGCAGCGATTGCAGAGAGTCGTTGGCTCGGTCATGCCAGACCACTGCCGGAGGCGCGTCACGGGAACGCGAAGCGCATGGCCGATAGCGATAACGGGGAGCCCCTCGCGACCGTCGGTACGGCGAAAGTCCGCAGCGAGCTCGTAGGCCTGGGCTCGCGAGATCGCAACGACCCGCGCAGCCTCTATGACGGTGAGGAACTCGCGATGACACCAACAAGAACACCGCGAGCGGGGCTCGGTGCCGGGATCGGCACCGTGAATCGGAACGACGGGGGCCATGGCCACCTCCACTGTTTGGGCGGAGGTGGCGACGCCGCTATGGCGCTACGTAATCCTCCGCGAGATCAACTGGTCGGTTCGGACCGAACGGTCCGCAAGCAGAGGCAGTCGGGAGTGGCGGTGCGTCCGACGCGGCAAGAAGTGAGACACGCAGCTGATCGAGGAGGTCGTGAATCGGAGCCCCAAGCGTCGCCTGTTGACGGCGTAACGCGGTGGCGAGGAGCGATGGATCGACCCGGTGCTCGAACTGGGAGACGATGCGACGCAGCGCCGACAAGAGCGCGGCGAGTGCCACAACCAGTCCCCCGACCGCGAGGACGTGTCGCCACCAAATGAGCGAACCGACGGTGACGATAAACATCACCGCGACGAGGCCGAGGAAGAGGTGGCTGACAACGCCGGTGAGAAAGAGCGGGATGGCAGCGGCGAGGATCTGGCCGGGCGTGTGCGTCGGGAAGCGATGCTCACCCAGGAGGATGGCGGCAAGGAGGTAGGGAGGGGTGAGGAACACGAACGCGACGCCGTACTTGCGAAGGACCGCGAGGAAGATGCTGCTGTTGAGTCGAGCAACGTCGACGGGTCGGGTAGCGCGCCAGTCCGGCATGGTCGCGGAGGTTACGCCTCGGGTGTCTCACTGGTAGTCAGCTTGATTCCAGGAGGTTTCGCAACTTGGAGACGACTCGCGTCGTAGTCGATGAGATTTGGGAGTTCGTTGGGCCGATCCGACTCGTCATAACTAGCATTTGCCTGTGAGTCTGTCGCGTTGGGCATGGAAGCATTCTGCAACGCGGCAACTTGTCACGCCTGCGCCGAAACCGCGGCGGGCGATGGCGACCGTTGGTGGCGTGACACACCGGCTGACATGGGCGGACCGAAACTCGGGCTGGCGGATGCGCTGTAGTTGTGGATGGATTGATTCCAGCGTGCGTTGGACCGAGAGAAACGCAATTCATGAAGGTAATCGCCACGTGAATTCTGCTCGCCGGGGTCCGATTCGAGACACGAGGGTCAAGGACGACTTGGACCGCACCTTGCGAGAGAACGCGGCGCTCATGGATGCCCTCGGGCGTCTGATCAATGCGCAATTCGAGGCGGGGCGGCGAGACCCAACCTTCGCCGAGAGACTTGTTGATCTGAGTCATCGAGCGCAGGATCTTTCATTGAGCGTCAGACGGAACAAGAGATCGGCCGCACGAGCGAACCAGTTGGCTGACGCGAGGGAGCTGTCTCTGCTGTTGCAAAAGGCCCTGGACGACGCTTCTGGTTGGTCGGCGACTCGTACCATCGCTGACCGAGTGGAGGCCGAACTCAACGCCCTCCGTGCCGAGAACGAAAAGACCACCGCGAAGCCCCGACCCAAGCAAACGCCGAAGGTGCAGCAACCACCGGCTGAACCCGCCCCCGACCCTCCCCTAAAGCCGAGACGCGGGCCGAGGGAAGTGTTCCGCGACGGAAAGTGGCAGGAGCCCTAAGAATCAAACTGAGCCGCTACCGTCTCGCTCGAGCGAATGCTCAACGCGAACGGCGGTGGCGTCCTCGACTGTCCCGATCGGTTACGAGATCAACACCAAGAGATCGTCGATGACCACCTGGCCAGCGGCGTCGATGTCGTAATCGGCTGGCCAGTCGGAAACGAGCGGTCGAAGGTCGTTGCGGAAGTCGCTTCGCACCAGCTTCCTTCGCAGGTTCTGCTCGGCCAATCTTGCCGTGTATCCCTCCGGCCGGTACGGAGCGAAGCATTCCACGATCGCGGCCGAACTCAACCCGAGGCGCGTCCGCGCAAGCCACAGGTCAAAGAGATCGCGACCTTTCGATCGCTGATACAGAGCCCGGAGCTTGGTCGCGACGAGTT
This sequence comes from Acidimicrobiales bacterium, assembly GCA_036510575.1. GTDB lineage: Bacteria > Actinomycetota > Acidimicrobiia > Acidimicrobiales > Bog-793 > DATCDR01. The sequence goes on from DATCDR010000078.1 coordinate 2,485, forward strand.
CTTCCGGGCAGAAGGTCTGGACATCGGCCTGTCCTGCGAACCACGGTGAGCTGACTGCGAAAGGATGCCGATCCAGCGGCCGTGCCGGCGATCGCTCATGGGTGTTCACTTCGATCTTGACCCGCATCGTTCCGCTACCGGACTCAAACGGCGCCCGGAGAAAGACCTTCGGCTGCATCGACACCACGGTCTGCACCTCCATGCCGAGCCGTTCACCGATGACCCGAACGGCATCGAAAAGTTCGCCGACGCCGTCGGCGCTACGGCGCACGTAGTCGAGGTCTTCGCTGTAGCGGAGCGCGGAGCCGAGGTGGAATTTGTGCAAGCAGGTGCCGCCCCGGAAGACCAGCTCCTCACCGAGGTAGGGATCGTTCGCGATCTCGACGATCAGGCGCGCGAGAACGAGGTCCTGCTCGACTTGCTCGAGCGACGGCCAGCCGACTCGACCGGACCACTCGACGATGTTCGCCTGCGGGATCACAGGTCGGGCTCGACATCGGTGTTCACGAGGATGTTCCAACGGAGGTCGAGTTCGCCGGACCGCGGACCTCCAGCGTCGAGCGCGGTCGGCTCGACACGGGCCCGAGCGACCTCTACGAGCGGGTCAGTCACGATCGACGTGTTGGTGAGTGTCGCGACGTGATCGAGGATCCATCCGCTGCGTTGCACCACGGCGATCGGATACGTCTTCGCGGCGCGGACGAGCTCCTCCGGCTCGAGCTGACCGAGGGCGACCAGGTCGGCCGCCACTGTAGCCACGTTCGACAAGCCTCCGCCGTGCCGCGGCGACCCGACGAGGTCGAGCAGGGTGACCTCTGGAGTCGCGACGCGCATCGTCCCAGTGGGGGTGTTCACCAGGACGACAGGATGGTCTACAGCATTTACGTCCTTTATGAACTCGAGGACGACACGACCGAAGGAACGGTTTCGCACCTGGACGGTCGTGACCACCTGGAACACCTGGGGGCGCTGGTGCGCCGCGCCATGAATCTCGGCAGCTGACAAGTACCCGACGTAGTACGGGTGCTTGAGCTGCGCCATGAGCGGGTCGACGAAGTGCGTCGCGGGCACCGCGCCCCACAGCCGGTACTCCGCTGGGATTGGAACGTATGCGCTGCGCGTCGGAGAGAAGATCTGGCGCTTTTTCCGCAGTCTCGCCATGATCGGTGGGACCTGCTCCCTCGGGACCGCTAGCAGCTCGGCCACCTCGGGCAACGTGATCCAGTGCCGCCCGCGGGCGATGAGCGCGTCTGGCAGGTCGCTCGCTCGAACTGCCGCATCGATGTCAAGCACATCACCAATATAGCGCTTCCAGCTATGTTCGTCACTCCGCCGACGAGGGTACGAATCAAACGATATTCGTTCGACTCGTGCACTGAGCGACGGCCCGAGCCCTCGAGTACGTGGATGCACATCCCTTAACGAGGCACTCAAGGCTCCGATCGGGTGAGGAGGGATCCCATCACCGCAGCCGCTGCCCGATCGCGCTCTTCGAGAACGTGTCCGTAAACCCGGAGCGTTAGCGACGGATCAGAGTGCCCAAGACGACCGGCGACGGTGCGCACGTCCACACCCGCGCCGATGAGCTGGGTCGCGGTGAAGTGACGGAGATCGTGAAGGCGGACGCCCGGTGCTCCTGCTGCATTGCGGACCTTCGTGAAGAAGCTCGTCAGATAGTCGGGGCGGAAGGGTTCGTTCCCGTCAAGCTCTGGGGAAAAGACGTAGGCATCCGTGGGCAGCTCGATGCTGGCGTCGCGTGCGGCGGCCCTGGTCTCTTCGAGCCGGCCGGTGAGCAGCGACACGCCCACTGGATCGAGTGCGACGTAGCGCGAGCGATTCGTCTTCGTCGACTTGTCTTGGACGCCACCGACGACGACCACGACCGAGCGGGCAACTTCGATCCGAGCGAGCTCGAAGTCCACATCGGACCACCGAAGTCCACAGAGCTCACCGCGACGCATCCCGGTCAGCGCCGCGAACATGAGCAGGGAGGCGAGGTCTGGATCACGCTCTTCGGCGACCTCGACGACCTTGCGCACGACCTCCACCGACGGAACGGTGACGCGATGGTGGACGACCTTGGGCGCCTTCGCGAGCTCAGCAATGTTGCGGCGGACCCATCCCCACCGCGCTGCCTGATGGAGCGCCGCGGAGATCGTTGCGTGGTAGTGGTGGATCGTCCTCGCTGACAGACCACGCTCCTTGAGCGTCCCGTAGAAGTCGTCGAGCTGCTTCGCGTTCAGTCGGGCGAGCGACACTTTGCCGAGGGCTGGACGGAGCGTGCTCTCGATCTGCGAGCGGTAGTTGCGAAGCGTCGTCGGGGAGAGCTCGAGTCGCTCGCACTCGCCGAGCCACTCGTCGAGGAGCTGGCCGAAGGTGGCGCCGACGCCGTCGGTGCGCGACGGGGCCTGCTGGTCGACGAACGCCCGAAGCGCTGCGTCAGCTTCGCGGACGCCACCGTGGAAGGTCTTCGAGACCTGCAGAGGCCGGCCCGTCGCGGCATCGTTGCCGACGTAGACCCGCAACTCCCAGACTCCCGGCTTCCTCTGTCGCTTCGTTCCTCGCACGAGATCAATCGTAGGGTTTCTCGGCGGCGTAGGGATTCGACTAGGGATTCTGTCCCTGGAACCGGCAGAGCCGGTGCTTCCGCACCGGCTCTGACCTGCACCTTCCTTAGTGGCGGGGGCAGGATTTGAACCTGCGACCTTCGGGTTATGAGCCCGACGAGCTACCAGACTGCTCCACCCCGCGGCGAGGGGGTTACCTTACCAGTGCCAACGGCCGCTCAGCGAACGGCACTCCTCTACTTGACCGATCAGGCTCTCAAGCCTCGCCGGAGGAGCCAGCGGCGAGCCCACCCGCTAGCGGACGAGGCGGTGAATGTCGCTCACGAGCAGAGCAGTTACGAGCCCCATCACGGCTAGATAGATCACCGTCATAGGCCAGCGGTAACGATGATCGGCAATCCAGAAGCGTCGCATCCCTCGAACATCGAACACCAAGGCAATGATGCTGATCGGGATTCCGAAGTATGGCTCGATCCCGGTTGCAGCACCGAGTGCCGGCGCGAGGAATGGCAAGACGATGTAGCTGAGTAGGCACCGTGTGCCCGAGATCACCATCGCGACGCTGAACAGCCGCTGGGCCTCTGCAGTGCTTCTTGGCCGCGCCTCGCGGACGAAGAGGCAGCGACGAACTATTCGCTCGGCACGTGGCCGAGGAAGTGTCCCAGCCGTCGCCAGCGCGCTCGTCATACCTCGACCATAAACGCAGTGCTCACGCCAAACCAGTCGCCTCTTCGAGCCTTACGACTTCTTCGAGCTCGTAGACGAACTCGAGCCTGTCAGCAGCTTCTGCGCGGCCTCGAGATCCCGGCCCGCCTGGTTGACGTCGGACTGGTACGTGCCAAGGTTGCCCGAACTGAGCGCCGTTTGCGCGGCGTTGTACTCGGCGTTGGCCTGCGCGACGTCGCTTCGCACCTGCGTCGAGATCGAGCCGGTAGTCACCGGACCGGTCGGCGTCGAGGTTGAGCTCGGGGGTGTACCGCCGAAGAGGCCGTCGAGCGCTCCGGTGAGCGTCGGCTCGATCTCGACCTCCTTGCCGTAGAGCACGAGCACGTCTTGTAGGAGCGGGTAGTTGGTCTGCGAGGACGAGACGTAGAGCGGCCGGACATAGAGCAGCGAATCCGCGACCGGAAGGATCTGAACCGTGCCGAGCGTGACCGTCGACCCTCCCTGGTCGAGCAGGCTCAGCTGTTTCGAGACCACCTGATTGGCATTGATCGTGGCATTCACCAGTCCGGGGCTGAGCACCGTCGCAGTCTGGGGCGTGTCGTAAGCGGCGAGGTCGCCATACGTCGAGAACGACGAGTCCGCTACGACGATCGAGGTCATCGGCTGAATGGTGCCTTGTGACTTTCGGACGAGCGGCTCGACGCTTCGAAACACCGGCTGGCTGTCGCCGGCGAGCTGCATCATCTCGTAGATCGGCATGTAGCGCTGCGCCTGGCCGTTCGCGCCCTCGGGCAGTGACGCGGACGACGAGCCGTTCGCACCCGTCGAGATCGGCGAGAGGTTCCAGGCGTTCTGGTTCGCGTAGAACGTGGCGGCCGACGTCACGTGGTACGTGCCGTACATCTGCGCTTGCATCGCGAACAGGTCCTGTGGGTAGCGAAGATGCGCCTGCAGTGTCTTGTCCATCTTCGAGATGGGCTGTACGACGCCAGGGAAGACCTTCTCCCAGGCGGAAAGTATCGGGTCACCATTGGTGATCGCGTAGACGGACATCTTGCCGGTGTAGGCGTTGACGACGATCTTGACCGCGTCGCGGATGTAGTTGAACGAGTTCTGGTTGAGCGAACTCGACCCAGGAAGGGCGCTCGTGTTAGCTGTCTGGCTGTACGGGTAGGAGTCCGTCTCGGTGTACCCGTCGAACATCCAGACGATCTGCCCGTGGTCCATGACTGGATACGGGTTGGAGTCGATGGTGAGGAACGGGAATGCGGTCTGCACCTCGGTGCGGACATTCGGGATCAGGATCAACCGGGATTTCGTCGTGATCAGGTTCGAGATCAACAAGTTGAAGTCGTGCAGGTGCACCGCGAGAGCGAGACGAGTCGCGATGTTGCTGAGCTGGATGCCCCCGCTCCCCAAGTAATGCGTGGTCACCGTTCCGAGCGAGCCCTGGTACTCGACCTCGTTCTGCTTGGTGTGGACAATCACGTACTGCGAAGTGCCCGGCGCGAAGTAGACGTCGGGCTGGGTGATATTGAGCGAGGGCACCGTCGAGGTGAGCGGCACATCCTCGACGAGGAAGGGCGGTTCACCGCCCACCGCGATGCTGCCGCTGCCGTTCGACTGCGCGACGACCGCCCCGTAGCCGTGCGTGAACTCGAGGTGCGTGTTGACCCACGACGGCGAGGAGACCCCACTCGTGGACAGCTGCCGGATTCCGATTACGACGGGTTGTAGATGGCCGCCGATCTCGTAACGATCGACTGCGAGGTTGGAGATTGAGTAGTAGCTGTACTCGTATTGCAGCTGCTGGAATGTGGCATACGAGAACGTCGGATCCCACAGCTGCACGTCGTCTAAGAGCTGGGAGTACTGCGAGAGTACCGATGCCGTCAGATCCTGATTAGCGGGAAAGCTCCGCACCGCAATGTCAGCTATGCCGAGCGCGGACCTCGTTGCCGCGATGTTCCGGCTGATGTAGGTGGCCTCGGCCGAGCTCTGCGTGGGGGTGACCTTTAGTGCCTGGAACAGCGCAGGGAAGATGAGTCCGATCACGATCGCCAACAGTGCCCAGAGCCCAACGGCGATCGCCGGCAGCGTCCAGGTCCGGCGGTAGATGTTAAAGGCGAGCGCGATGAACGCCGCAAGCGAGACGACAGCCAAGAGCTCCAAGGCGGGCAGTCGCACGTGCACGTCGGTGTAGCCAGCGCCTCGGACGACGCCGTTCGAGGAGAGCTCGAGGTCGAAACGGTCGACGAAGTAGTAGGCCCACGCACGCTCGAGCGCCATCAGGCTGAGCAGTAACGACAGGTGCGCGATTGCACGCGGCTCGATGCTGAAGGAGTCCTGCGTCCGGATCCCACCACTCAAGAAGTAAGCGATCGTCGTGATCACAAAGGCCACGATCAGCGCGCCGAGCATCCAATCCACGAGAAACGAGAGGAACGGCAGCTGGAAGACGAAAAACGAGATGTCGCGGTGGAAGATCGGGTCGACCTTTCCGTACGAAACCGAGTGGGTGAGCAGCAGCCAGTGCTGCCACTGCGAGGACGTTCCTGCGCCGAGCGCCAGTCCGGCGAGGATCGAGACGAAGAGCTTCACAGCCAGCGAATGTGTTGCGGTGATCGAGCGGTAGCGCCGAACGAGCTCGGTGTCTGGCGCGAGCGAGAAGGTGCGCTCGGTCACTTTCTCCACGATCTCCAAGCAGAGAAAGACCAACACTGCGGCGATCGCGATGAAAACGAGCGACAAGAGCACCTTCGTCACGGTCGTCGTCGACCAAATATCGCCAACGCCGCTCGAGTGGAACCACAAGAAGTTGGAGTAAAAGCCCGCCGCCGCCTGCCCGACGATCAACAAGACGATGAGCGCGATCGCAATCGCCGCAAGGACGATCGTGCGACGCCTCGGATGGAACTGGATGACCGGCTGCGGCGGAACTCTCAAGAGATTCCTATCGACTGATCGGAACGAGAATGCAGCGGCAACCCGGGTGCACCGGCGGGTGCGAGTGGCCAGTCGGGAAGAGGGAGCCCGCTATGGCAGGACCCGCGAGGGCGTTGTCGTCGCAGTCCGGGCACTCGAGATCACCGTCGTCGACGAGCCATCGCACCTTTGAGTTCCGCGCACGACTCGAATGAACGATCGCACGAGCGAAGACGCGATGCGTGTAGTCCCCCGCTACTTCGTCGACCCTGCTTGCTCGCCAGTCGCGAAACGCCGAGCCGATCGCCTCGTTGACGGCGAGGTCGTCACTTCCCGAATGCTCCAGACCTGCTTCCATGCGACGACGGATCGGTTCGACAATCTCCTCGGCGAGCGCGCGCCCGATGTCGGCCACCTCGCTGTTTCGCTGGAGGACGCCAGCTGTCTGTCCTGCCTGAGAGGGACCGACCACCCCGTCGACGAAAAGTTCGCCGGCGCGCCAAGCGGCGTCGAGGCTCGAACCAACCGAAGCCGCGACGCGCTCGGTCATCTGCTCGCCAGGCAGCAAGGTAATTGCGTCGCTTGAGCGCTTGAGATGGCGACCCGCATCAAGTAGCTCGTTTTGCTCGAGGCGAAGCGAGCGCTTGAGCGCTCGGCTGAGCTCACCCGCGGCGGGGCTAAGCAGATCGTCGCGCTGATCAAAGAGCGTCGGCTCGCTCTCTTCGTTCTCGTCGGGATTGTCCTCGCTCGATACCGAGTCCGGCTCGCGCTCCTCCACCACGGCACGGGCGGGCGGAGCGGCTATGGACACCGTCGGGGGAGGCGGCTGCGGTTCGGGCGACGCGTCGACGACTGGAATCTGCCTCGTCGGCTCGTCGAGCGAAATTCGAGCAGGGGGCAGATCGGATTCGTGGCGCGTCGGCGACCCGAGCGACCCGGTGCCGGACAACCCGGAGATCTCGGGCGGCAACGCGGCGTAGATCTCCCGCTCAACTGCCTCCATCTGGGCTCGAGTCTCGGCGACCTCAAGTTGCCTGCTCTCTCGGATCCGAGCAAATAGCTCGTCGATTCCCTGGGTCTTCGCGTGCGCGGGGGACGCCTCGGACCTTCGATCTTCGCTCGCAAAACGCGATGGCTCGCCCGCGAGTGACGCCCGGAGCTCTGGGCTAATCGGCGGCTCGTCAAGAAGCGGAGCCTCGTCGATGCGTAGGTCGCGATCGTCTGAGACCTCTGACGTCGCGCTACCAGCGGAGACGCGTGCTTCAGTCTCAGCTCCCTCGAGGCGAGCTCGCACGGTCTCCATCGTCGAGAAGATCGAACCGGACACCCCATCCAGGATCTCCGAGAGGGTCTCCTTCCCTGCTCGGAGCTGTTCGAGCTGGAGCTGCATGGTGCGTCGCCGCTCGGCGAGGTCGGTCAGGATTCTCTTGCGTGCGTCGCGGGCCTCCTGGACCATCGCACGGGCCTGCTCCTTCGTCGACTCGAGGTAGGCCGACGCCTCGGCGCGGGCCCGAGCAAGGAGCGCTTCTGCTTCTGCTTCTGCGAAACGCGAGCGCTCCGCGAGGGCCGACTCCGCATCCGCGATCAGGGCGTTCGCGCGCTGCTCCGCCTTTGCTGCGATCTCGCGCGACGCCTCCCGAGCACTTTGCAACACACGGACCGTCTCGGCGCCGAGCGCGGCGGTCAAACTCTCCTCGTCGAGTGGCGCGACCGGCTGTCGTCGATCAGTTCGCTCGAGATCCTCGAGACGCGCCCGCAAGACGTCCTCTCTGCGACGCGCGTCGCGAAGCGTGGCCGCGACCTCCATCAGGTATCGATGAACCGACGCGGCATCAAGACCGCGACGAGCCGTCGGAAACGACTTCGCCGCGATGTCCTCGGCAGACGTTCCCGTCGCTGGTGGTCGAGGGCTCTCTGACTCGATTGGCACGAGAAGAGAGCCTAATGGGGTTCGGCGGCGGCGCTCATTACGTACCTACAGCTGTCAAGATCGCGGCCGAGGGGTGGGAGTTCGCAAGCAGGGCTTTCGATCTCGGCGCCACCGGGCATCACTTCGCAGCGCGGCTCACCAGGCGGCCACCGATGGATTCGAGGGCCGAAATTGCCTGCCCGATGGTCGAGACCGCGACCACTTTCAGATCGGGCCCCGCATACGCCCTGGCTACGGCGAGCTCCTCGGGCGGCACCAGAAAGAGCACGGCGCCAGCGTCTCGGACGGCAACGGTCTTTTGCGCCACTCCTCCGACGTCACCGACTGCGCCGTTGATCGCCATCGTGCCGGTCGCGGCGATCCGCTTCCCTCCCGTTAGGTCGGCGGGATCGAGCTTTTCGAGCAGGCCGAGGGTGAAGGCCAGGCCCGCAGACGGCCCGATTATTCCGTCGCTCGCGACCGAGGCGGCAAACGGCATGCCGGTCGTGTGATAGATCTGCTCCAGGTAGCTGCCGATGCAGCTCGCTGGCTTCCCGGCGTGGTCGATGATGACGCCAGTGTGCTTGCTTCCAGCAACGACGCACCCATGTTCTACCGCGTCAGCGCTTGCGCCGACCGCCTCGCCGAGTACGAGGGAGACCGAATGCGCGTGGCTGCTCCCGATGAAATGGACGCCGATCTCGACCTTCGTGCCGGGAGGGCGCGCGGCGACCGCGGCCGCAAGCGCTGCATACGAGAGCGTCGGGGAGCCATCGATAGAGGTGATCACGTCCCCGATGCGAAGTGACCCGCCGGCCGGCGATCCGGCAAGCGGCTGGTAGTCGACGACGCCGCTTGGATTCGCAGCGACGTTGTAGCCAGCGGCTCGAAACGCGACGACGGTCGCTGCCTGCTGGGCGGTAGCCATGTCGATGACACCCTGCTCCTGGTATTCGGAAGTACTCGCTGGACCTGTGAGCTGAGCGGTCGGCACGACCTGGTCCTCGTGGTCGAGGATGAAGAAGGGCCACTGGATGGCCCGCATCGAAAAGACAAGCCCGACATCGGTCAAATACACGCTGCCGGCGTGTGGATGACTCTTCCCGGCGGCGACGCTGATCAGCCCACCGACGTTCTGGGCAGTCCCCGGCGTCAATGCGTCATAGGGGATCGTGACCAGCGAAGCCACTATCAACGCTGCCATGACGAGGGCGAGCAGCGCGACGAGCGCAACCTTTATGCGCCCGAACCGCCTCGAAGGGCTCGCGTGGGACGCTGCAGGCCCGGATGGGCCAGGAACCTCAGTACTCATTCTGAGCTGAGCAAGATCGATGGCGCCGCGACAACAGACAAGGTGTCGCAGTAGTCGCAGATCAACAGCGCTCGTCCCGTCATGGTCTTAGCCTTGCACGGGTGAGTGAGATCTCGTCTGGCGGCCAGGCAAATGAACGCCGCGTGGCGGTCTCGCTCGCGGGTGTGCACGGCGACGTCGAGCAAGCTCGTTTGGGTCTTAGCGACGAAGCGGCCTCGGTCCGCGCCGCGGCGCTCAGCGCGCTCCTTCGCTGCGACGCACTTACGAGCGACGATGTCGACGCAGCCATCGCCGATCCGAGCCCACTCGTTCGCCGCCGCATCTCTGAGCTCGCCACCTCGTCGCCGCCTGGGCACTTCGAGCGCCTGCTAGACGACGATGTCCCAGAAGTGGTCGAGGCCGCGGCATTCGCGTGCGGCGAACAAGAGATCGCCTCGGCGGTTAGAGCGCTCGCGACCATCGCGACGACGCACTCCGACGCGCTCTGTCGGGAGTCGGCGGTCGCTGCCCTCGGCGTCCTCGGACTGAGCGACGGCCTCGCCGCGGTCCTGCACGCCACCACCGACGTCGCCGCTGTACGCCGGCGCGCGGTGATCGCCCTCTCGAACTACGAAGGCACTGACGTAGACGACGCCCTTCAGGTCGCGCTGAGCGATCGTGACTGGCAGGTCCGTCAGGCTGCGGAGGACGTGATCGGGATCAACCGAACTTCAACTCAGTGACGCTCTTCACCGAGATGTAGTCCTCCGCCAGACATCGCGCCGCGCCCCGCACGCTCAGCCGTTCCGGCTCGGCTGGAACGTGGACGGGGACGCCAGTTGCATAGGCCAAGCGCTCGTCGAGCCCACGAAGGCGCGATCCACCGCCGACGAGCGTCAGACCTACTCCGACCAGGTCGTTCGCGACATCAGGTGGTGCCTCGGTGATGCAGCGCACCGCGAGTGCCATCAACGGCTCGACGATCCGGTCCAGCACGGCGGCAAGCTCACCCTCGGTCACCTCGGCGCTTCGAGGGCGGCCGCTCTTCGCGTCACGGCCCTCCACCTCGACCAGCGACCTGGGCTCGACTGGCGAGAGCGACCCGTGCTGACGCCGCAGCGACTCGACGCGGCGTTGCGAGAGGGCGAGACCGTGTTCTTTTGCGAGATACGTCCGAATTGACTGATCGAAGTCAAGACCACCGATGTCCGCCGCAGCGGTCGCGACGAGTCCGCCGAGCGCCATCACACCAACATTCGATGTCCCGCCACCGACGTCGACCACCATCGATCCGACTGCCTCACTTATTGGCAGCCCTGCCCCGATCGCCGCCGCGATCGGCTGCTCGACACTTTGGATGCGTCGCGAGCCTGCCTGACGAATTGCCCGTTCGAGGGCACGGCGCTGTACCGCGCTCGCGTCAACGTGGATGCAGAGCGCTACCTCGCGGTGCTCGAGCCTACCGACCCCGATCCGATGGAAGACCTCGGCGATCACTGCCGTCGCGACGTCGACGTCGACAAGCTTTCCCGCCCGAACCGGGCGGATCATTGCGACCTGCCCTGCCGAGTGCGCACCAAAGCTCACCGCTTCGGTCCCGAAGGCGAGGAGGCGGTCGCTCGAGAGCTCGAGCGCGGCAAGGGTCGGCTCCTCGAAGAGGATTTCCCCGGAAGTTGACGCAACGCGCGTCACCGATGATCCGAGGTCGAGGGCGAAGGCGCCGCTCATGTTCAGACCTCGGCTCGCATAGCGCCATCGTAGAGACATCGAAGGCCGCGACGTGATCGGGTGCAAAGGACATGAAGCGGGACCAGAAGGTGAACGCCGACGCCCGATCACCCGAGCCGACATCCGAAAGGGCAGTGTGCTGAGTAACCTATGACGCTGTGACATCCCCGTTCGGCGAGTTCGACAACTCGGCTGACGACGAGCATGACAAGTCAGACGCCTCGCCGATGCTGCCGCCAGAGGATCGACTCTGGCGCCATCCCTCCGAACTCGCCGGTGCTACCTGGAACGAGGCCGAGTCGACTGCTGTCATCGGTCGCTGGCTCTCCGGCGAGGGCTCCCGCGGCAGCGTCTGGACGGCCGGTTTCGTCGGTGCCCTTCTCGCGGCGGGCGTCGTGATCGTCGGTGCACACCTCGCGACCGCGTTCACCGGACCAACCCTCACCCCTGGCAGCGCGATGACCACCTCCGCGATCACGATGCCCTCCGACGCCTCTCCAAATCTTGGTGCGTCACTTGCCGCAGCCGTCACCCGGGTCGGTCATTCGATTGCCGTCATCGACACCCAGTCGATCACTGGCGTGCGCGAGCAGTCGCTCGGCGTCGTCATCGAGGGAGACGGTGCGG
>DATCDR010000079.1:0-20576 GCA_036510575.1 Acidimicrobiales bacterium
TCCCTTCGTCGAGGACGTGATGACCGATACCGAGCGCGATCTTCTCGATCGGCTGGTTCGTGCCGCGGCGAGTCTTGACCTTCCACCGCCTGCAGTTGAGCTCGCGCTAGGCGCGCTTGTCTCGGCGAGCGGTGCCGATCCGGCGGTAGCGACTGCGATCTTTTCGATCGCCAGGATGGCCGGCTGGACGGCTCACTATCTCGAGGAGTTGGAGGAACCGGGCGTCAGGTACCGGGTGCTCGCCGCGTATGCGACGCGTTAGTCAGGGACGTAGCTTGGCTCGTCTGCGGATACCAGCACGTGCTGCATCGTCAGCCACCTGAGAGGCCGAACCACCTGTCTCGATTCGAGAACAAGAAGTGCTCGGTGACGTAGCCGAGCATGCGACGCGCTTCATCGAATCGGTCGGGCAGCTCACCGATGACCGCGACATTTTCCGCGATGGGATCTGGTAGCGAGGCAAACGCTGCTCGATACCAGCGACGGCCGAGCTGTTCGAGCAGGCCGACGGCGCCCCGGTCGCCAACTACCGTGTTCTGGGCATCATGGGAGAGTGTCATGTCGCGGCCAGGCTGGCGACCGCTCGATCGAATGAGTCTGCCCTCTTCGATCGGGCCGAAGCCGCGGCGAGCCACATGGTCGGGAAAGACGCCCGTTAAAAAGAGCGCGACGTCGCCGAGGCGTCGCAGTACACCGGGACGCTCCGCCGCGGAGACGACATCGAGCAGCGCCGCGAGTCGGACGGGGTCGAGCTCGGAGAAGCGCTGGCGGCGAAAGCCGCGACGAGTCTGCACGAGCACCGAGCCACTCGACACGTGCGTATACGACGCGAGTAGTTCGATCAAGAAGAGTCGACGCGCCGGGGCAGCCATGAACTCGCGAAGGCGCGCGACGTCGAATACCGGAGCACGCCTTCCAAGGCCCAGCCACTCAGAGACATAGGTCGCGGAGTCGAGGTCTGAGGTCGCGCGATGCACCGCTACGGCAAAGACGAGGAACGGGGAGGCCGCAAGCAGTGGGTCGCCGGTGTCAGGTTGGCCAAAGACACGCTCGAAGAGTCGAGTCGAACCGAGCATCTCGTCCAATTCGCTGTCGACAGGCCTAAAGGCCTCGTCCTTGCCGGCCAACCTTGCGTCCGGACGGAGCAGGCGAAGGTCCGCACTCGTGAGGTGCTCGAGGTAGGCGGCAGTGATCATCGACGAGCGAGGAGTGTCCATGGCGTCAGCGGAGCTTAAGTCGCACGGACGATCGAGGCAGGCATGCTGACTCCTAGGTCGCTCGATCCGACCCGCTCACTCGCGGCATCAGTTGCGACTCGGTACGCCGCGAGTGGCGTTAGTAGACGTCGAGCCCGAGAGGTCGCTCGGCGTCGTACAACCGCTCGGCGATGGGCCGTCGCCTGTCGAGGTCGCCAAAACTCGTCCTTGTGAGCCGTCGCCGGCGCTCTGCGAAAGCGCCTAGGGCACATCGCTTCCGACCGGGAATGCTCCGGCTGGTGACGATGGGCCCGAGGTTGTGACATCGGTTGGCTTTGACCGAAACGACGCTGCTACTCCACGAGCAGCAGTGGCAGCATTTCCTCGGCCTCTTCCTCGGGAGTGCTCGCAAGTGACGGTCGAGGACTCCGGATTGCGATGAAGGCGACAACGAGCGCCGTTGCCACAATCCCGGCACCAACGAGGAGTGCGTCGGCCCGACCATGCGAGGCGGCGATGCTCGTGAGCGCCGCGACGCCGAGCGCCGCGCCTGCTTGTTGCATGGTCTGGAGCATCCCTGACGCAGCGCCGGCATCGCCGCGAGGCACTCCCGCGAGGATGGTCACGCTCAGTGGCAAAAAGCAGCATCCTGCGCCGATGCCGAAGAGCATGAGCGGTCCAAGCAGCGATAAGAAGTACCCCTCACTTGGTGTGGCCTGAGAGATCCAAAGCGCGGCGACCGTCACGGTGGCGAGCCCGAAGAGCAGAATCGGACGTGCACCGATCCGTGCAACCAGACGTGGGGTGACCCGAGAGCTTGCAAAGATCAGCCCGGTCATCGGCAGGAATCCAAAGCCTGCTCGGATGGCGCTGAAGTGCAGGTCGGCCTCGAGGTACTGGCTTATGAAAAAGAACACGCCATACATAACCGCCGGTACCAGCATCATCGTCAGGTACGCCGGACCACGGACGTGATCGGTCAGCAGCCGCATCGGCATCAGCGGCTCTTTTCGAGCGCGCTCGACGAAGACGAACGCGGTCAACAAGACCACGCCGATGAGGAACGACTCGGCGGTGATGTTGAAGCTGCCGCGTTCAGCAAGGCGGATGAAGGCGTAGATCACCCCGGCTAGACCACCGGTGACGAGCGCGGCTCCTGCGACATCGAGTCGTCCACCGTTTTTCGGTGGTTCTGGGACGTAGCGCGGCGCTAGGAGGATAATTGCGATTCCGATCGGTACGTTGATGAACAGCACCCATCGCCACGAGACCCACGACGTGAGTGCGCCGCCAAGAACCAGTCCTAGCGAGCCGCCTCCTGCGGAGACTGCGGTGAAGATTCCAAGAGCCCTGTTTCGAGCAGGTCCTTCTTCGAACGTGGCGCTGATCAAGGACAAGGTGCTCGGAGCTGCCATGGCTGCTCCGATACCCTGGACCGCCCGGGTTACGAGTAGCCATGTAGCGGTCGTAGCGATACCGCCTAGAAACGAAGCGGCCGTAAATATGGCGAGGCCGATAATTAGCATTCTTCGGCGGCCAAAGACGTCACCGGCCCTACCGCCAAGGAGCAGCAGCCCGCCGAAGGCGAGGCTGTAGGCATCGATGACCCAAGAGAGACCGGCTGAGGTGAAATGCAAGGAGCGTTGAATCGGGACGAGGGCGATGTTGACCACAGTGGCGTCGAGGACAACCATCAATTGCGTGGTCACGATAACGGCCAACGCGATGGACGAAGCCCGCGACGGGGCGCGTGAGGTTAGAGACACGGAGCTCCTTTGAGGGAGTTAGAGGACAGAAGTGAAGAAGACTGAGAGAGGCAAGCAACCTCTGCCCGTCGGCGTAGCATTCGGTCTCCGGAAGGCCTAAGCTGAGGTTGCCTCCACTTAGTATACGGAGGTTCCCTCCGTTTGGCAACTTTTCCTGCCGGAATTACGGGGCAGGCTTTTTTGTAGGAGGAGTGGCAGATGACCGAAGCGACTGCGACAAAGGCGTCACGTCGCGCTGATGCCCAGCGTAACTACGACCGACTGCTGGTCGTCGCGCGCGAGGCAGTAGCGGCGCGAGGCGCCGACATCGTTCTCGAAGACATTGCCCGAGATGCCGGCGTTGGGATCGGAACGCTCTACCGCCACTTTCCGACCCGACAAGATCTGCTCGAGGCCACCTTCCTCGATGAGGCTGTGGAGCTTCGTGAATACGCCGAGAAGCTCGCACACGAGGCCGATGCTCTTGGTGCACTGGTTAGTTGGCTTCGTCAACAGATTGACTTCGGAGCCCACGGCCGCAGCATGGGCTCGGCGGTAATGAACGCGAAACACACCGAGGGGTCCGAGATCAACTCGGCATGTGTGGCGATGCGCGAGTCAGGAGATGTGCTCCTCAAGCGGGCACAAGCCGCAGGCGTCGTGCGTGAAGAGGTGAACCTGCTCGATGTGCTTCGACTCATCCACGCGATCGTGATCGCCAACGAGCAGTCTCCCGACCCTGACCAAGTGCAGCGCATGCTCGACCTCGTGATCGCCGGAATGCTGACCT
The DNA here is from genome assembly GCA_036510575.1 of Acidimicrobiales bacterium. GTDB lineage: Bacteria > Actinomycetota > Acidimicrobiia > Acidimicrobiales > Bog-793 > DATCDR01. The sequence continues at coordinate 3,732 of DATCDR010000079.1, forward strand.
GACAAGAAGCTGACTTTGTCGCCGTTCGAGTAGCGGCACAGATGATTCGTCAGTTCGTACATGTCGGCCTGATGTGATTCGATACGACGTGATGTGTCGTGAGACGGGGCGCGAAGTTTCCGGTCGGGTTGTCGAGCCGAAGGTCTCGACGAGAGGGGGAGCCGCGTGAGCTTGCTCGACGAAGCGACGTGGCGGGGGCAAGCGAACACCGACTGGAACCTCAGTCATCGCCTGCAAAGCGCCAAGGCGGCCGCGGGCTAAGTGACCCATTACCCGGAAATGGCTGGGCCTTTCCCGGTGTTATATAGGTGAGCGCCGTAGACGACTAGGCGCCCAGGTAGGAGAGTGGGAATGTCGGAGCGTTATCAAAAAGATCCAGGGGCGGTCGCACAGTTGACTCCGGAGCAGTTCGAGGTGACCCAACTCGCTTCCACCGAGCCGCCGTTCCACAACCAGTACTGGGACCATGAAGAGGCAGGCATCTACGTGGACATCGTTTCGGGCGAGCCGCTTTTCGCCTCGACGAAGAAGTTCGACAGTGGATGTGGCTGGCCGAGTTTCACCACGCCGATTGAGCCGAGGAACGTCGTTGAGCGCCAAGACTTGGCGCACGGGATGATCCGAACGGAGGTTCGTTCGACCCATGGCGACAGTCATCTCGGTCACGTCTTTCCCGACGGTCCGGTTGACGAAGGCGGGTTGCGCTACTGCATCAACTCAGCAGCGCTTCGCTTTATCCCCTACGACGACCTCGAGGCCGAGGGGTACGGCGAATACCGCGACCTGTTCAACTCGGACCTGGGCTCGGAAGGAGCGAAGAAATGACTGATAGCACAGAAAAGGCGGTTCTCGCCGGCGGCTGTTTTTGGGGAATGCAGGACCTGATCAGAAAGCGTACGGGCGTGGTGTCGACGCGGGTCGGCTACACCGGGGGCGATGTCGCGAATGCGACCTACCGCAATCATGGCAGCCATGCGGAGGCGATCGAGATCATCTTCGATCCCTCGCAGGTCTCCTACCGGGAGCTGCTCGAGCTGTTCTTTCAGATCCATGACCCCACGACGAAGAATCGACAGGGCGGTGACATCGGTTCGAGCTACCGCTCGGCGATCTTCTATCTCGATGACGAGCAACGCCAGATCGCAGAGGACACGATCGCCGATGTCGACGCGTCGGGGCTCTGGCCTGGGCGAGTCGTTACCGAGGTAGTGCCGGCCGGTCCGTTCTGGGAGGCTGAGCCTGAGCACCAGGACTACCTCGAGAACTATCCGAACGGCTACACGTGCCACTTCCCGCGTGCAGACTGGGTGCTTCCGCACCGGAGTGACGCCGTCAGCCGCTAAACGACCCTCCTCGGCGATCTACCTCACCGCCTAGGCGTGATCTAACACTCTGTGCGGCGAGTGCCAAGCAGAGGAGTTCAACGAACGGCTGCGCCGAAGAGGTGGCCGATCCCGAAGGTGGCTGCGGCCGCGGCGATGACGATACCAAGCTGGCGAAGCGCGCCAATAGCGATCGGCCGGTCACTTAGGTGCGCAACTCTGCCGCCGGCGAGCAGTCCGGCGAGCGCCGTGAGGCATATCGACGACCAGATGGCAGTGCCCCCGCCGATGAAAAACCACGGCAAGAGCGGCACGAGTGCACCGCCTGAGAAGTAGGCGAGCGACGTCAGGCCGGCGTTCAGGGGTGAGCCGAGCTCGGATGGGTTTATCCCGAACAACGTTCGGGCGGTGAAGTCGAGGAACCGACCTTCGTCGAGGGGAAGTTCAGCTGCTGCGGTCTGAGCGGTCGCACGCCCGAAGCCCGCATCTTCGAGGCGCGCCGAGAGCTCGTCGAGGATGAACTTTGGATTCCGGTCCACGAGACGATGTACCTCGGCGAGCAAACCGGTGTAGAGCTCCACCTGGCTGCGTACCGATACCCACTCGCCAGCTGCCATCGACAACGCGCCTGCGACGAGGGACGCAAAGCCCGCAAGACGCACATTGGCTGCAGATGCACTGGCCCCGGCTACCGCCAAGATCAGGCAGACGTTGGTGACGAGGCCGTCATTGACGCCAAGTACGGCGGCCCGTGCACCCCCTTTCGCCACCGCAGCGATCCGTTCGGACAGCTCCGCGGCATCCGACGCGGAGTCTGGCGTGTGTCGACCGATCGTGACCCGAAATGGACGGACAAGGCGCGCCCTTCCGGGGACCGGGTCGCCCAGCATGCTTTGATCAGTCACGAGGATCGAAGCGCCGAGAGTGCCTCGAGTACGGAGTCGGCGTGGTCAGCGACGCCGGTTACCGCGAACGTCTTGCGGATCACGCCCTCTGGATCGACGAGGTACGACACCCGCAGCGGGAAGGCCGCGTACTGGTCGTCAGGCTCGCGCTCGACCTCATACAATCGGCCGATCGCGTGATCCTCGTCAGAGAGCAGTCGGAATGCGAAGCCCTGGTTCTCCGCCCAGGCCAAGTTGTCGCTGACCGTGTCGAAGGAGATCCCGACGATGTTGCAGCCCGCGGCCGAGAAGTCGCCGATTCGACTGCTCAACTCTCGGCCTTCGACGGTACAGCCGGGTGTACCTGCTTTCGGATACCACCATAAGAGTGTCCACTTTCCAAGGAGCGACTCCAATGAGATCATCTCGCCGTTTTGGTCGGGAAGATCAAATGGGGGTGCGGCTGTTCCATGGTCGAGCACTCCCGAAAGTCTAGGTGGCGACGCGCTAAGCCCGACTGCGCAGCGTCGGTGAGGACTCGCCGCGGAGCTCGATTTCGCGATCTCGACAGGACGTATTACGGCTCCCCTCCGATGGTTTCAGACCTTCGAGGCGAAGTGCCGACTCGCTCGCGAGATCGGCTTCAGGGACTCGGATCGACCGATTCGGCGGGTCGCAATGTGGTGGCGACGACTCCCAATATGATCGATATCACCACCGTTCGGGCGGGCTAGTTGTAGTGGTCTCCGTCGCGGCCGGCGCGAAGCTGGCAAGCGTGTGTCGGTAGATCGCGCTGCACGAGTCGTGTAAGTGTCTGGAAAGTGATCCCCGGAGGGTCTTTGGCCGTAGTACTGGAGATGATGAAAAGGCTCAGGAGTCACGGGGGAGACGAGATCTCTGACGAGGCCCTGCTTGCAGGCATGGCGGTCGGCGACGATCAAGCCGGCCTCGTCTTCGTTCGGCGATACCAGCGTCGACTCTTCGGCCTCGCGGTCGGCATCGTCGGCGATCCAGGCCTCGCAGAGGACCTCGCTCAGGAAGCCTTCATCCGGATCTTCCGCCATGCCGTGATGTTCGACGCTCGGCGTGGTTCGGTTGCCACCTGGACGCTTACAATCACGCGAAATCTGGCGATCGACGCCCTTCGCGTCCGGCGTGCCACGCCGATTGATCCGGAGGATCACGCCTTTGTCGACCTCGTCAGTGCAGAGCGGTTACCCGAGGACGCCGCGGTGACGGCTGATGCCCTTGCCCACCTCAGATACGCGCTGGCCGATCTGCCTACCGAGCAGCGCCGGGCGGTGTTGCTCGCAGCAATGTACGGACGAACTGCCGCAGAAATCGCCGAGGTGGAATCAATCCCGCTCGGGACGGCGAAGAGCCGTATCCGCGTCGGAATGGCGAAGCTCCGGGACGCTCCCGTAATCGAGGCAGGCCAATGAGTGGCCCCTTCGAAGCGCAGCAGGGCTGTGAGGCCTATGAGGATAATCTTGCCGAGCTGGCGCTCGGCATACTCTCTGGGCGCGACCGACTAGCGGTTCTAGAGCACGTCGAGTCGTGTGAGCGCTGCAGTGCCGAGCTCGAGCGACTTTCCTTGGTTGCCGACGCGCTCCTAGGCCTCGCTCCCGCGGTTGAGCCTCCGGTCGGGTTCGAGTCGCGCCTCGCGGAGCGACTGTGGTCGCCAGCGATGCCCCATCGCGTATCGCACGCCCGTCGCGCGAGCGTGGTCGCCGTCGCGGCAGTGGTGCTCGCGCTCCTCGGATTCGGCCTCGGCGCTGTCATCGGACCTCCGAGCCTGAACGTCCGAGCCCCGTCCACTTCGGCGAATCTCACTTCGGCCAATCTCTCCTCGCATGGTCAGATCCTGGGACAGGTCATGGTCTCATCGGGTACCCCTGCTTGGATGTTCATGACCGTCGACGAGGGCGCGTGGTCGAGTTCGGTGACCTGTGAGGTGACGCTCGCTTCGGGAAAGGTCGTGAAGATCGGCGTATTCAAGCTCTCGAACGGGTACGGCGCGTGGGCAGCGGCGCTTCCCGCCTCGGCGCGCGACCTGCGCTCGGCTCAGCTTGTGTCGCCTGACGGAACTGTTCTTGCGAGCGCGAAACTCACGGTGTGATCGTGAACGGGCGAGCGGGTTGGTCCCGTCGAGCAGAACCGATCCTTGCAAGCAGTCTCGCGGGCGTTTGTCGCGGCCAGTACTTCGCCGATCGTGTGCCAGATCGCCTGAAGCCTGGCTCGCTCGGGTGTGCGCGGCGTCGCGGAGTGATCTATTCGTCGCCGTTCTACGTAGTCCTTCGTAGCGAGTTAGCGGCGACATCCGGACTCGGGCGGGCTGCGCGAGGCGAGTTCGACGAGCGCCACATCAGGAATATTCGAAATCCCAACGCGTCAAGGAGAACCAGATGAACACGTCCAAGTACTCACGATCGACGACACAGCGGTTCACGCCACGTCGCGTCGCCAGCAGCGTGGTTGCGCTGCTTGGGCTGACTGCTGCGGTGGCGGTGCCTGGCATCGCCGGCGCGTCGAGTACTCACGCGACCAAGAGCGTCGTTGTCTCGATAGTGAAGAACTCCAAGCTCGGCACGCTGCTCGTCAGCGGCAAGACGCTGTACACCTTGAAGGCGAGCAAGACGGCGTGCGCGACGAGCTGCGTCAAGATCTGGCCGGAGCTCGTCTTGCCAAAGGGCGTGACGAAAGCCACCGCCGGGTCGGGCGTGAGTGCCTCCAAGCTCGGCACCATCGCGCGAGCCGGTGGGGTCCGCCAGGTTACCTACGGCGGAAAGCCGCTCTACTTCTTCACCGGAGACAAGACCTCGGGAGCGGTCAAGGGCAACGTGAGTGACACCTGGGGCTCGTGGTCAGACGTCGTGACCGTGAAGCTGGCATCCGGATCCCCGACTACCACCAGCACAATCGGTGGAACCGGCGGCGTCGCCTTTTGATGCCGTTGGGTCGGCGCTAGCAGTTCGCACTGTCGGATAGCCGCGCCTAGGCGTGCTTCGGCAGTGCGTGCCGGTTCTTAGAGGCCCATTGCCTCTTCGTAGGCCTTCGCAACGTCGGAAGGCTGTCCTGCGTAGAAGCGGAAGTAGTCGTTCTCGCCCCGGAGCCCGTTGTTGAATCGCGCGAGATCGGCGATCTTCTCGGCCTTCGTGGGCGCTTTCGTGAGACGCTCGGTCCGATCGTTCGGCCAGGTGATGCAGACGTTTCGCTCCGGGTCCCGGATGAGCCCGGACGGATCTTCTCCCCGCTCGACTCGAGCGAGATCGTCGGCGAGGCGGTTACGAAGCATCACCACGCCGATGTCGGACCTGCCAAGGTGTTCGTTCTCGCGGTCGGTGACTGCACCCTGGCCGACCCACGCGACGGTGTCCTGGTTGATCGTGTGCGTCGTGATCCATCGTCCAGTAGCAGGGTCGGTAATCGTGGCATACCAGTGCGGGACGCTCGCTTGCACGTAGGGTTCCTGTTCGACCGGTACCGGCTCCCATGCCCAGACGACCGAAAGCGTGTGGGTGTCATCGATCGGCGTCCGGTACTCAAAGTGTGTGCCACCGACCGCGAAGATGTTCGGCATGCAGTGCAGGCGGGGGAGCGTCCAGTTCTGGTCGGACTCCGAACCACCCTCGAGGATGCGCTTGTAGCCGAAGCCGAACTCCCACTCGTCGACCTCGATGCGCACGTGTGCAGGCGAGTGCGCGGGCTTTCCCGCCTGGGCGAGTGACCAGTTCGAGTGCAGCCATTCGAAGTGCACCGGATCGATGTTGTTCTCCGCCGCCTGGAGCCAGTTGCAATCAAGGGGTGCGAGCACGATCTGCGCGAAGCCGTTCCCCCACGTGAATGACTCCCAGGTGGGGCACAGCGGCGCGGGATCGGGGCCCATGTAGGCAAAGAGCATTCCTGCCTTCTCCTCGACCGGGTAGGCAGGCTGATGGATCTGCTCACGAAAGCGCGTGCTGTCCGACGAGCTGTCTTCGAAGGGCGCCGACAGACAGTTGCCCGCTTCGTCGAAGGCCCAACCGTGGTAGCTACAGCGCAACCCGCACTCCTCGACGAAGCCGTAGGAGAGGTCGGCACGGCGGTGCGGACAGTGCAGGGCGAGAAGACCGTAGGTGCTCGAGCGGTCCTTGTAGAGGACCAGGTCCTCTCCCAAAAGGCGCACCTGTTTGGTCGATTTGTCGTCGAACTCCGTCGCGGCAGCTATCGGGTGCCAGTACCGGCGCAACAACTCGCCCATCGGCGTGCCCTTTCCTACCTGGGTCATCCTCAGATTGTCTTCGACGCTGAGCATTGTCGCCTCCCCGTCTTCTCCACCCGTGCCACATCACGACCTCGTCAGCCGACGGGTCCCCAAACGACGTTCATCTTCGAATCTCTGGTGGCAAAAAGCAAGGTACGGCGCTCGGGTCAGTCATCTGAGCAGGCGCGTGAGCCGGGCCTCGAGCACGGCCTCGCGTGGGTAGAGGTCCGAATTGAACCCGGTCGCCGTGACGCGCCCGGAAGTCGCGAGCGTGTCTGGAATTAGCCGACCGGTTCTGGCAGGGGTGCCGCGGGTGCCTTCATCTCTTGGGCTTCAACGTTGACGTGGGGGAGCGCCCGGTCGAGGAAACCAGGGAGCCACCAGTTGGCGTTGCCGATGACGTGCATGATCGCCGGAACGGCAACGGTTCGGATGATGAACGCATCGACGATGATCGCGCCGGCGAGGCCGATGCCGAACTGTTGAATGATGATGTCGCCGCCGAGAAGGAACGACAAGAAGACGAGGATCATGATCAGCGCCGCGGCAGTGATGACCCTGCCGGTTTCGGTCTGGCCTTTCGTCACGGCAATACGGTTGTCGTGGGTGATGACCCACTCCTCCCGCATCCGGCTGACGAGAAAGACTTCGTAGTCCATCGAGAGGCCAAACAGTACCGAGAACATGATCACGGGGATGAAGACCTCGACCGGTCCGGTGCGACTAATGGCGAGGATTGAGTGCCCCCAGCCCCACTCGAAGACCGCGTTCATGATTCCGAGCGCGGCCCCTACCGAGAGGAGGTTCATCACAGACGCGACGGCCGGGATGAGCAAGCTGCGGAAGACGAGCATCAAGAGCAAGAACGCGACGATCACGACGACGGCGATGAACAGTGCCAACTTCGAGGCGAGGACCGCGGAGAAGTCATCGCCGCCGGCGGTCGCACCGCCGACCAGCACGTGGATCCCACTGCCTGCCTCGGCGGTGGGAATCACCCGTCCCCGAAGTGTGTGCAGGAGTGTTGAGGTCTCCGCCGCCTGGGGAGCGGTGCTCGGGTAGGCGAGCGCGACGGCGGCATCACCGGTCGGACTGACCCTCGGCGGTGTGACGTAGATGACGCCGGGTTGGGTGCTTGCCGCCTTGGCCACCTTGTCGAACGCGGTCAGCTGCGCTGGGGAGTGAATGGTCGAGACGAGCTCGAGTGGCCCGTTGAAGCCGGGGCCGAATCCCTTCGCGAGGAGGTCGTAGGCGAGTCGCGTCGTCGTCGAGGAGGGATCGCTCCCAGAGTCGGTGAGGCCGAGGCGAAGTGTAAAAACGGGCAGCGCGATCACGACCACGACCAGCAACGCACCGAGCGCACGAAGCGCCGGCTGGCGCTCGATGCTTCGCGACCAGCGGTACCAAAAGCCTTCCAGCACCTGTTCAGAGACAGGTCCCGAAGCTTCCAGCCGACGACGTTCACGTCGCCCGAGCACCTTGAGGCCGAAAAAGCCGAGGAACGCCGGCAACAGCGTCAGCGCGGCAAACATCGTGAGTGCGACGGTGACAGCGCCGGCGATCGCCAGGCCGTAGAGGAAGGTCACGCCGAGGGCGAATTGGCCGAGTAGCGCGATGCACACCGTCAGTCCGGCGAAAAAGACCGCACGACCAGCGGTGTTGACGGCGTTCACCGCCGAGTCCTCAATGCTTCTCCCGGCGCGTAACCCGTTTCGGTGCCGAGTGATGATGAACAGTGCGTAGTCGATTCCGACGCCGAGGCCGATCAGTACGCCGAGGATCGGCACGAAGCTCGCGACCGCGATCACGTGTGACATGAGGCCGGTAAAGGCAAATCCGATTCCGATCGCAATGAGCGCGGTGATGATCGGGATGACGGCTGCGAGAACTGCGCCGAAGAGGACTCCAAGCACGATGAGCGCGAAGATCACGCCGAGCCCGGTGCTGTCGGAGGTCTTCTGGTTCTCCGTGTTCTCGATCGCTTGGCCGCCGAGGTCGACTTCAAGATTCGAGCTCTGTGCCGCCTGCGCGGTGGTGATGAGTCGATTCACCTCTGTCGAGGACAGGTTCTGAGACTGGGTATCCCAGTAGACGGTCGCGAACGCGATCGTGTTGGATGCATTGATCTGTGCCTTGCCCGATGCGCCGAATGGACTGACGACGGTCGTGATGCCGGGAAGCGCGGCAACCTTGGTCAGCATTGCCTCCGCACTAGCGGCAACTGCTGGTGTTGCAAACGTCCCGTGCTTGGCCTCCATCACGATCTGGTCGGCTTCGCCCGATGCCGCTGGAAAATTGGCCTTCAAAATATTGAGGGCCCGCGTGGATTCAGTATTTGGAATTTGGAACTTGCTCGAGTACGCGGTCTTAACGCCGATATCGGTGCCGAAGAACGCTAAGAAGGCGATGAGCCACAGGGCGAGCACGAGCTTGCGATGCTTGAAACACCATCTGGCCATAGCGGGCATGGGGGCGGCACTCTCCTGGTCGAAATCTGACAAGACGGTACAACAGACGGTGTGCGGCGAATCCTGCCGACGCTGCACATTCGGTTCAGCTCACTCGGCAAAGCACCTCGGGGAATCGAGCTCCAAGGAACCTGGCAGGGCGCCTTGATGGGCCAAGTTTCTGGTCGGATGGTCGTCGATGTTTGCCGTACCCGAACAGCCTTGGCCTCGACTTAGCAACTCCGGAGAGTTGCAGTGGCAGTGGCTTGTTTTGACGAGTTGCAGTGGCTTGTTTTGACGCAGTGGCTAGCTTTGACCTGGTGTCGTATGACGCGGCGAGACCATCAGATGCCGCCGGCGTCATAGCTCCGACAAGAGCGTATCAAGTGCCTCCTTCGCCACCGGATCGTTGTCGCCACGATCCGAGAGGGCGAATAGGACTTGTTGTACCGAAAAGCCGCGGCAAAAGTAGCGAATTATCCGAAGCAGAGCCTCATCGTCGGTTGCTTGATCAGTCATCTGTGACAAATTTACAACGGCTAGTTCGAAGACGGCCACTACGAAAGCAGCCGAGTGACGAGTAGCTTTCAGTCGTGGGATTTATTTTCCGAAGGATTCGTGCGATGCTTCGTCAACGGAGAGAACGGCGACACCGGTCGCGGGGCTACTGATCCGGCAAAGTCGCGTTCGCCGACACCGACCAGTCAGGGCTTCGCGCGCGGGCGATAGCCGCGTGCTTGAAGTTCGAAGAGCTCCGCGTGAAGCCTCCGAGCTCCAAGAGATCTTTGTGCGTGCCTAGTTCCTCAACCGATCCGCCCTCCAGGACAACGATCTGGTCTGCCACGTGCACAGTTGAGAAGCGATGTGAGACGAGGATCGTGATCGTGCCGTTTGCTTTGCCGAGGCGCTGCGCGGCCTCGCGGTAGCGCCGGAACAACGCCGCCTCGGTCGGTGCGTCGAGGCTTGCTGAGGGCTCGTCGAGCACGACGAGCAGCGGTGTTTCACGCATGAGCCCTCGCGAGCGCAAGTCGCTGCCACTCACCACCAGAGAGCGACCTTCGTCCGAACTAGGGACCAAGGAGTGTACCCAGGCCATCGGCCATTCCGGCGAGTAGGCCGGTTGCATCCGCCGCGTCGAGAGCGCGGCGAACGGCATCGAGATCGTTGATTCGGCAGAGGTCACCTGGTCCGCCGCCATCGCCGAGGCTCATGCTCACGCCGAGATAGTCCTGGAAAGCACCCGTCGCGGCGCCTCGCCATCCGATCGGATCGACGAGGGACAAATCTGCCGTCGACCGAGATCTGCCCTGTCGTTGCTCGGTACATACCTGTCAACAGCTTGACGAGTGTCGTCTTTCCCGGCGCCGTTCTCGCCGACGATCGCGACGTGAGTGTGCTTCGGCGACGCCGTATACGGTTAGGCGCGATGGGTAGCGTACGGCGACGCTGCCGCTGAGGGGGTGCGGGTGATCGTCAATCTGGAGACGCTTCGATTTCGGCCACGTGCCGGCGACGTGGTCGCCAATGCGTATGCCGCAGCGCTTGATGAACCGAGCGGGCCGGCTTCGCTCATCGGCTACTGGAACGTCGACGTCGGTCCACTGAACGCAGCCATGTTGCTTTGGGGATTCGACGACGAGGCGGCGAGTACCGCGGCGCCTGCGTGGCCGGCCTCGCTCGAGGGAGTCGTCACGTCATCGGCGTCGCTCATTCTTGAGCCGGCGTCGTTCAACGGTCCGCTCGAACCGGGGAGCTATGGGCCGATCTATGAGATTCGGATCTACGACTACGAGACCGGATCGATTCGGACCGTCATCGACCGATGGGACGACCTGGTCGGCGAGCGCCGAGCGATCTCGAGGTTGATCGGTTGTTTCTCCTCAGCGGGTGGGGATGTCGAGAAGTGGGTTCATATCTGGGCCTATCGAGACGGGCGCGAGCGCGAACTTGCGCGTGTGGAAGCGGCCCGCCGCGGAATCTGGCCACCCGATACGGGGGAGTGGCTCGTATACCAGGAGAACATGATCGTCATCCCGGCAAAACTCTCACCCCTGCAGTGAGCGGTGGCCGCACGGAGTGACGAGGAAGTGTCCGGGATCCTATTGCGGGCTCGTCGCCACAAAGGTGTAGGCAACGCCGAGACGAGGATTCTCGACGGTGTCGAGAACCGTGGCACCGCTGACGATCGAGAGTGACTCCGCTCTCGCCGCGATAGTGATCGAGGCGCTCCCGTGCACTGCGACGCTGAGGGGCGAATGGGTTGGTTCGATCGTCTTTGCTAGCACGGTCTTAGAGCTGGTGGCCGGTGAGCGCACGACGAGCCAACACGGGTGCGAGATCGTCACCACGATCGAGTAGGAAGAGGTCGGAACTGAGTAGGTGATCGCCGACGACGTGGTCGATACGAGCGCTGCATGTGTCGCAGCTGGAGGGACACTCACGTGAGCGGCCTTCGGTTGGCTCTGGTCGGGCGCGACATAGGTCGCCCGGAGCGAATCGAAGGTAGTTGGGTCCACCCGTAAGGCAATGAGCGTGACCGAAGCCGCAACTAGTAACAGGGAGAGCGCCACTACCGAGAACCGGAGAGCAACCGGTGCGGACGTTCTTTTGTTGTCTCGACCATTTCGGGTACCTTGCGTTGGTCGCTGGAGTTCGCGGCGTGCGGGTGGCGCGAGTAGCCGGCGCTCTGGCACCACGGGAAGAACGACCGTGTCGAAGAGGTCCGGTCGAGGTCGCTCGTCCGAGCTCGGTGCAGTCGCCGCAGCCAGAGGCGGCCCCACTATGGGTATCGCACGCGTGTCTGACGCTCGAAGGACGTGATCAGTGATCGCCTCCTCGGAGGTGGCGGGGTCGTGTTCGCTGGAAGCTGTCGTGCGATCCTCAGGTGTCATAGGTGGACCCTCGCCCGAACGAGTTGTTCAACACCCGCGAGGTCGGTAGCTCGTAGGCACTGGTAGCACGGCGTGTCGCGTGATCGGCTACCCGCCACCCGGAGGTCTGGAGATGGTCGGTTCTTGGCGGGCAGACGTGCCACGCGCTTCGTACGTGTAGCTCCTCTCAGCGTGCTACGAAGGAGACTAGCGACCGTGGCGCGAACCACGGTCGTCCACTTCGACGTTTTCTACTCGCGCTCGTTTGACCGACACGCCGGTGCGTCCCCTCCTCAGCCCTCGGTTCCCTCCGACTCGACAGGCTCTGGATTGTCTGCCTTGGCCTCTGGATCAGGGGGTTCGGGTTTTGGAGCCGGCTCGGGCTGGGGAATTGTCATGTCTCTCTCCTACCCGCATGCGTCATGGCAAAACCTTCTCCCAAGAGGAGCTACGCGGCATCTCCGCCAGGCGTGTCGCGCGCTGAAGTGCTGGTCGCAGGCTATGGAGGTTTCCTCCGAGATGATCGATACTTTCGAACGAGCATCGTGGCGCGATTTGCTTGCTCGACGCGTTGGCGACACGGGACGGAGGCAGATTGTCCAGAACGCTGCTGGCTCAGGCGCTCGCGGTCGGCGGGGATGGTTGCACCGATCGAAATCTCGCCACGGAGATAGCGGGCTATGGGCTTTAGCAGCGGCAAATTGCGCTCGCCGGATTCGATGCGCCAAAGCGGCGAACGGCTCCAGGCGCGCGCCGAAGACTGGGGCGAGGCGCAACGCGCCCGTTACCTGGTTCTTCGCGCATCTCCGCGCCTTGCAGCCCTCCGTGACCGCATCGCCAAGTCACACCGCGGCATCGCGGTACTCCTCGTTGGGCTTGTGGCGGCACTTGCGTATTGCTCATGGCCCGTTGGATACCTCGTGAATCCCTCACTCGCTGCGGGCGCGCTGGCGAGCGAACTTGACGCGCGCGGCCAGCCGTACAGCTGGTTGTTTATCCTGCTCGATTGCGCGACCGGAGCTGCGGCGCTTCTCGTCGTGCGTCTCACATGGCCGAGTCGCGGATCGGTGAACACGACATGGCGGCGCGCCGGTCTTATCAGTTACGCCCTCTTTGGCATCTCGACCGGCATTGATGCCCTGGTCCCAGTAGGTTGCGGCTCGGTGTCGCTCGATCGTTGTGGAGTGAGCCTGTCGCGAGTGAATGCCGACGACATCTTGACCGCGATCGCGATGCTTGCACTGTTCGTGGCTGCGCTCTGTGCCCAAGTTCACGCGACTCGAGATCGTTCGTGGAGCCCACTATCGATTAGCTCGCTCGTCGTACTGGCACTTTGGAGCGCCTGTGGACTCGTCTTCCTCGCCGCCTCGTTCTCATACCGGCCAGCGATTCCACTCCAGCATCTGACTTTGGCCCTCACGAGCGCCGTGGTCTTCGTCGTGCCTGCTCTAGGTGCACGCTGGCGGGCAAGAGAGTCGATTGGCAGCCGCTCACCTGATCGAGTGCCTACCTGACACTCGATCAGGGGAGCGGCTCCATGCCGCTGCCATATCGGGGCCAAGGCGTCGATCGCACCCGGCCCCGGAAGGTTGATTAGTAAGCGCGCTCCTCACTCGTCGTGGTCGTTATCCCCGTCGGACCAGAGACCGTCGTTCGCCTTCTCGTGCCAGCGCTTCCGCCGAAGCCGCCCCACGAACTCCAGAACGCGAGCGACAGGACAAATGCGACACCACCGACGATCATGAGAATCACGCCAATCGAGTGAATGTTGAAGTTCGTCGTCGTAACCGCTACCGCAAAGCGCAATATTGCACCGACTGCGAAGATAACGAGGCTCGTTCCGATGCCCATTTATGTCTCCTGGCTCTTGATCCAGCTGAGCGCTGGCTCTTGATCCAGCTGATCGGATCTGGGCTAGTAGCTACCCGACCTTGCACCTCGTCAAACGTGGAGAGCTGTTGCCGCGGAAGGCATTGCGCATCGACGGGTGGACTTATGCAGGTAGACGCGCCGCGCCGAGGCATCGATCAGCCGCGACGCGGAGTCGCGTAGGCCTGAGAGTCTCGGTTAACGAGCACTACCGCCAGTAGCCCGACTCGAAGCGTCTCATCGTTGGAACGCCTCGGAATAGACCGTCTCGTGCGAGCGATGGACTTCGGAGATCTGGCGTCGTTCATGATGTAGCGATAAGCCCGGCACCGGTGTGCCTAGCCGTATTAGCCAACAGCTCGCTCGGCCCAGCGATCGGGCTCGAGCCACTCGCCCTCGGTCTCCGTCCTCAGTTTGGCGAGATAGGTAGATCGCTCATCAGAGTAGAAGTTCATCGTTCGAATTGGTGGCGAGTACACGTGCACGCTGAGCGCGGGCCCGCTCGTCGGATTCCAGCGATCGTGGACATGTCGCGGCTCGAGGCTTCGGCGAGTGCCGGGCCGAAGCCGAAGGGTCGTGAGGGGGCCTCGTTCGACGAGGTCTGTCGATACCTCCCGGAGTTGACCGGACACGACTTGATATGCCCCGCGAGAGTCACCGTGGTCATGTAGGCCGACGTAGGCCGAAGAAGCCCACGCGATGATCCACGCTTCTACTGCGTCGGTTCGAAAGCGCCGGATATAGCGTCGCCCTTCGATCGATCCCGGTGTCGGGCGCTTCCATCGTGATCTGATCGCAGATCTCCCCAACAAGACGGAGAAGCTTGAATTTGTGCTGAGGGATGGAGGAGTCGAGCGAGACGATCAGGGTCGAGGTTCGGAGCGCCCTCGTCGGCTAGACCGTCGAGTGAAGGTGGCATCGAGCACGGCAACGTCGCTCCGCGCGTAGGTAGCGGTGCGCCCAAATATCGGTCACGGGGGCCGCGCTCGGGTATCGCTATCGGAGACCAACTTGTCGTCAACTTTTGGTCCTGACCATCGAGGCGCACGAAGGAGAACAAATTGAGTGCCATTGAAGCGATGCTCGCTAGCGCACGAGTTGGTCTCGAGCGTGTCCGCGTAGAGGATCTCGATGCCGCATTGGCAAGCGGAGCGCTTGTCGTCGACATCCGTCCCGATCGCGATCGGGACGCGGAAGGTTCGATTCCTGGTGCGGTCGTGCTCGAACGCAACGTGCTCGAGTGGCGCCTCGATCCGACGAGCGCGGACGCGATTCCAGAAGCTGACACGAGTCGTTGGGTGATCATCGTCTGCAATGAGGGCTACGCCTCCTCGCTCGCCGCGAATGCACTACGCGAGCTGGGACTCCAAAGGGCGAGCGATCTAGACGGTGGATACCGGGCGTGGCGGTCCTACAAGGAGGCCGAGGACGAGGCCGGTTCCCGCTAGCTTGCCAGGTGGATGGTCTAGACGATCGCAGCGTCAGGCGCCGCAGCCACTCGCGAACCTGAGGCGGTCCTTCGAGACGAGACTGGAAGCACCAACCGGTAGAGGCAGAGAAACGCGAGATCGGTAAGCCCCGCTAGCACTGCCACGAGCAACGCGCCGGAGAACGATTCGACGGTGTCGTTGGTGGCGAGACCGGCGAAGATGAAATCGCCGAGATCATTGAACGTGACGTACGCGGCAAGTGTCGATGTCGCCACCACCTCGACTGCGGCGGTGCGAATTCCTGCGACGGCGAGCGGAGCGGCGAGTGGGACTTCAACTCGGATGAATCGCTGCCAAGACGACATGCCGACCGCCTTGGCCGCCTCGATGACCTCAGCATCCACACCCCGCATCGACACGTAGGCGTTGGTCAGTATCGGTGGTATTGCGAGAGCTACGAGTGCGAGAAACGAGGCGTAGAAGCCATCGCCCTTGAGCGAGATGATCGGCCACGTGACGAGCAGCGTCAAGAGCGCGAGCGATGGCACCGCGCGGGCGGCATTCGCGGCATTGACTGCGAAGAAGCCGCCCCGACGGGTGTGACCGAGCGCAAATCCAATCCCGACTCCGATGAGGATCGAGGTGCCGATGACCGCGGCCGACAGCTCGACTTGAGAGACCGCACGGACAACGATGCCGTCGGGCCCGCTCCAGTTGGCAGACGAGGTCAGCCATTGCGCGACTTCCGTGAGAAAGCGCATCAGGCTTCGATCTGCCGCCAGCGGACGATGATCCGCTCGAGTAGTACGAATGTCGCGTCACCTACTGCGGCGAGCGCCATCGAGAGCACCAGGCCGACGACGGTCGGCGTGTAGAAGTAGTCGTGCAAGCCGGTGATGATCAACTGGCCGAGGCCACCCCACTCGATAAAGGCGGTGATCGTTACGAGTCCTACCACGGTCACGGTCGCGACCCGTAGCCCGGCGAAGAGCGAGGGCAGTGCGAGGGGAAGATAGACGCGGATCATCGCGCCCGTCGGCGTGAATCCCATCGCCGTCGCGGCCTCTCGGACCTCGTCGGTCGCGGCGTCAAGGCCGGTGAGGACGTTGCGTATCAAAATGAGGAGGGTGTAACCGGTGAGCGCGACCTCAGCGGTAAGGAGTGAGAAGTAGCCGGTGACCGGCTGGATCAAGACGAAGAGCGCAAGCGACGGAATCGTATAGAGCAGCCCGGCAAAACCGAGAATCGCGCCCCGTGCCCAGTGGAAGCGCCAAGCGATCAGGGCGGTTGGAACCGAGAGCGCCAGTCCGCAGCCGACGGCGATGCCCGTGAGCTCGGCGTGTTGCGCGATGGCATTTGCGATAACTCCGGCGTTTGTTCCAATCCACGACCAGTCGATGAAAGGAGCAGAGGAAGCCAGGAGCGCGCCGAGCATCTCGCAACATTACCGAGGCGCCGCGCGACGCCTCGTCGGCGCGCCGGCCGACTGTTAGCGTCACTCCGCATGATTGAGCTGCGATCGGTTTCGAAGCGATATCACGACGGCGCCGCGGCAGTCGACGATCTGAGCCTCACGATCGAGTCCGGCGAGATCTGCATCCTCATCGGCCCATCCGGGTGTGGGAAGACCACGACGCTTCGGATGATCAATCGCTTGATCGAGCCGACTTCTGGGGACATCCTGATCGACGCGGTTGATGTGCTCGCCCTCGATCCGGTTCAGCTTCGTCGTGGCATTGGCTTCGTAATGCAAAACGGTGGCCTCTTCCCACATCGACGA
>DATCDR010000080.1:0-5405 GCA_036510575.1 Acidimicrobiales bacterium
GATGAACGCGACGACGCCATCGCTCGCGCGCACCAGTTGCGCGTGGGCCAGAGTGCGCGTGAGAAACAGGTCGTAAGCGGAGCCCTCGTTGGCACCGATGCGAACGCCGGGCTGGTCCACGTCCGCCGGCGAAGTCATGGACGAGCCTTCGGCGACGACAAACACTCCCTCAATAACCACGTACGGCGCGGTGAACGCGACAGTCTCCGCGCGGGCAGGCTCGACGGCCAAGAAGCAGATATCGGCGCGGCCCTGGTTCATCGCCTCGAACGACTCTTTGGCCGCTAGAAAGCAGAGCAGTTCGACGCCAACACCAAGTCGGGCGCCAAGCTCGCGGGCGATATCGACGGTTACGCCGCTCGGGTCCGTCTCGTTGCCTTGAGCCAGTACCGAGTTTCCAAGATTGATCGAGGCTCGCAAAGTGCCGATCGGGACGAGGTCGCTCAGGATATCCATGGCGTATTCTGGCATGTCGTCCGAGACGGATTCCAGGTGCTTGGCGCCGATCGCAAACTTCCACTCGCAAGAGACCGTCACGGGGCCGCTGATCGACCATCGGTCCTATCGCATCCCAGAAGGTCGGCCCTGGACCCTTGAATCGGCCTGGAAATCCTGGAGGCTCCATACCTTGGAAGTGAGGATGGAGCATGACCGAAGATCACCAGACCCAGAGGCGTTACCCGCCTGAGCTTAAGGACCGCGCGGTGCGCATGGTGCTGGAGCTGAAACAGCAGGATCCGAACGATCACAGCGTGATCAGCCGCGTGGCCCGACAGCTCGGTATCGGCACCGAGTCACTCCGGATCTGGGCCCGCCAGGCCGAGATCGACGGTGGTGTCCGACCGGGAGTCACCTCAGCCGAGCAGGCCGAGATCGCCGAGCTCCGCAAGGAAGTGAAGGAACTCCGCCGCGCGAACGACATCTTGCAAGCCGCGGCAAGTTTCTTTGGGGCGGAGCTCGACCGCCGATCGAAGAAGTAGTCACCTTCATCGACACCCACCGCGACAAAGAGAGCGGTGGGTGTCGATGGGGGGTCGAGCCGATCTGCGAGCAACTCGCCGTCGCCCCCTCCACCTACTACGCCGCCAAGTCCCGTCCACCTTCGGCGCGTGCCATCCGTGACGCTGAGATCGGACCGGCGCTCACCGAGCTCTGGAAGAAGAACTACTCGGTCTATGGACGTCGCAAGCTGACCAAAGCTGCCCGTCGAGCCGGAATCGAGGTCGGTCGTGACCAGGTGGCGCGTCTCATGGCAGCCCAGGGCATCCGCGGAGCGAGCCGGGCGAAGAAGCGGTTCACGACCAAGTCCGATCCCTCGCACGTACGCGCCCCCGACCTCGTGAAGCGTGCCTTCTCCGCCACGCGACCGGACCAGTTGTGGGTCTCGGACTTCACCTACTGCTCGACGTGGTCGGGCATCGTCTACGTCGCGTTCATTGTCGACGTCTTCTCGCGAAGGATCGTCGGCTGGAAGGCGGCGCGATCGATGACGACCGCTCTGGTGCTTGACGCACTGAACATGGCGGCGTGGACGAGGCCTCACAACGACATCGCCGGCGTGATTGCCCACTCTGATTATGCCGAGGTTTTCGTTAAAGCCGAGGAATGCCCGTTTGGGCTGTGCCGGGAGGGTTGCCTGACGGGTTTCTCGGCTTAACGTTTGGTGCTAGCGGAGGCTGTAGAGGGCTCGCAGCTTGGCTTCGCTGAGATGGTCCGTCCTCGGGTCGCCGAGTGCTGGTGTAGCTGCGTTGATGGCCTGCCGCATCATGTCCAGGGTCGCGAAAGCATAGAAAGCCGCGGTTGTCGAGGCGTTCTCGTGGCCCAGGAGACGCATGATGATCGGCAGTGGGATGCCTTGCTGGTAAAGGTCCATCGCTTTGGTCTTTCGGAGCATGTGGCAGTGGATTTTCTCTGGGATCGACGGACAGGTCGTGCGGGCGGCCTGGGCGGCTTGCGTGAGCACGGCGGCGACCGTGTCGGCTGACAACTCGGCTGGTTGCCCGTGGTGGGTGCTGTAGAACACCGGTCTGGTTGTGGGGAGCCTTGCGGTATTGGGGTGGAATTCGGCGAGGTAAACCTGCAGGTGATCGATCGTCTTCGCGGTCAGTGGGACGATGCGAGTCTTGTTTCCCTTGCCGGTGAGGGTGAGATGGCCGGGGTCGGTCAGGGAGAGGTCTTGCAGGGTCAGGCCGGTGATCTCGCTCACTCGGGCGGCGGTGTCATAGAGCAGGATGAGCAGCATCCGGTTCCTGCGGGACTTCGCTGTCTGTCCGCTGAACGCGGCGAGGATGGCCCGCGTTTCGGGTTCGCTGAGGTAGGCGATCGCTGTTCTCGGGCTGCTTGGCGCTTTGAGAGCCTTCGCTGCCTGGCTGAGCGCGACGAGAGTGATGTCTTCGTGGGACGCGTAGGCCAGGAACGCCTTCACGGCACTGAGCCGCAGCGTGACCGTTTTCGCGGCGTAATGCTGCTGATCAGTCATCCAGGCGAGCCATGCCTTCAGGTGGCTGCGGTCGAAGTGTTCGAAGCTGAGCTGTTCGCGTCCAACATGGCCGGTATCGGAGAGATAGTCGAGGAAACATTCCAGGCTGATCCGGTAGGCCTCGACCGTTTTCGGCGAGAGCCCTCTGACCTTGGGCATGTAGACGTGGAGATAATCTCGGGCGAAGCCGAACAACTCCGGGGCGCCCGATTTCGGGTCGCGCCTCATTCGAATCCGACTTCTGGTAACAGCGACTGGCTTCTCCGGGTGAGCTCGGCGTAGGAGTCCATGAAATCGGGAGAGGTGTGAACGTAGTAGTAGGTGCTTTCAAAGGTCGCATGCCCCATGTAACGCGACAGGTAGGGCAGCATCGCAGCGACATCGCTGCCTTGGCTCATCCAACGCTCGATGTTCGCGTAGGCGAAATGGTGCCGGAAGTCATATGGCCGGGGTTGACGGCCGCCCGTGGGTCGGTCCAATCCGGCTTGGTCCCAGATGCGGCCAAATGTCACGCCGACCGCTGCGGGGGTGACCGGAGTCCCGGCGGCGGAAACGAAGAACGTCTGGCGTGAGACGAAACGTGCAGATGACGTCTGATCACAGGCGCCGAGGATCTCGATGACCTGGTCGCTCAGGGGCAGTCGGCGGCTGCGATTACCTTTGGACCAGATGACGTCGATGTGGCCGTCGTCCAGGTCGACCTGATCGGCCTGCAGTGCGCGGACCTCTCCGGTGCGGAGCCCGCAGGAGTGCATCAGCGTGAAGAACGCGGTCGCCTGCCACCTCCATGGAGAGGCGACTTCGAGGGCTGCCGCTGTGTTGAAGAACAAGTCGATCTCGTGTCTGCTCAGCAAGTAGGGGCGGGCGGGAACGACCGGTGCTTTCCAAGCCTCAGAGAGGACATAGGCGTCGCTGGCACCGTTCGCCTGGAGCCATCGGCCGAAGTCGCGGATGTAGGACATCCACGATCGGTATCGACCCGATCTCTCCAGCCGGGAGGCCACCCATCCTTCGACAGTGTCCCGATCGAAGGCGGTCCGGTGATGCTCGGCGCAGTAGGAGTCGAAGAGTCTGAGATACCAGATCCGGGAGGCGCCGGAGAACCCCATGTTCTTCTTGAACGCAACGTACGCGTCCAGCTCCGCGGCGAACTCGCTAGAGAAACCATGCTCGCTCATGCCCGTGCACCTGCAGGAACCGGCAGCACGCATTCGACCAGACGCTCCCGGTCGACACTCAGATACACGTTCGTAGATTCCTCGCTGGCGTGACCGAGCACGGCCGAGATCGTCGGAAGCGCCACCGCCGAGCGCAAGAGTCGGGACGCGGCGTTGTGGCGCAAAAGCCGGGTCCCGGCTTTCGCGTCGGTCACTCCCGCTTTGCGGAAGGTCGTGACCGTCACCCTGTGAACAGAAGCGTGGTCGCCCAGCCGGGTGTGCGGGGCGACCGAGCGAACGAACACGTGATCATCGGCCGTGACGGGCCGTTCGTCGAGCACGTAGTCGGCGAGCTTGGTGATCACCAGCGCCGGCAACGGCAAACAGAGCGGATTGCCCGTCTTTTGTTGCACGATTCCGATCGTCTGCCCACGCCAGTCGATATCCCCCAACCGCAGCTCGACGATGTCGCAGGCTCGCAGCCCCGTCGTGAGCGCGAGCAGAGTGATCGCCGCGTCCCGTGCGCTCACGACTCCGGACGCGCACGCGCCAACGACCATCTCCTCGACCTCGTCGCTCAACCCGGGCAAGATCGCGTGGGAACGCCGGATACCGGCCAGGTTCACGGCATCGACCAGGTCGGAGCGGCCGGTGAACTTCAAGAACGGCCGGAAGTTCGACACCACCCAGAACAACGACGACTTCGCCCACCGCGCGAGCAAGGACTCCAAGAACGCCAGGACACTGGCACCATCAGCGCCATCGAGGCGAGCAGTGCCGCGTTGTTCCAAGAACACGAGATAGCTGCGAGCCACCCGCCCGTATGCGCTGCGTGTGGCTGGCGCCAAGCCGCGATCGTCCATCTCGGCCTCCCACGCGGCGTCCAGCGAAGCGAACCCGTCCGACACCGGATGCGGGCCACCGCCACCGCGCTTGCGGACCGACAGATCAACCCGTCCACTACGAACGTAGGAGTCGAACACTTCAACCAGCCGCAGGTAGTCGAACCGGCGCTGAGCGCTGAACCGGCCCGTCCGCGGACTGATCGTCATCGACGAGAACTCAGCCCCCAACCCGGGGCTATAGCCGCCGCCTTGATCCGCAGCGAACTCAGCCAACGCCCTGATCGTCTTCTCATACTGGCCGATGGTCGATGCCATATAACCCGCCGAGCGCAACTCGGCGACGACAACCTCGCCGACCTCTCTGACCGTCGCATCCATAGCCGTCTCCTCTCCAGACGTTGGGATGCGACGGACGCTAAACCTGTCGACCGACCAAACGTTAAGCCGAGAAACCCGTCAGGCGACCCTCCCGGTGCAGCACAAACGGGCATTCCTCGGCTTTAACGAAAACCTCGGCATAATCGGAGTTAAGCCGAACTCGGCTTAACACGGACGCCGGCAGTCAATACACCTCGATCACCTACACCGAGCGCCTGGCCGAGATCGGCGCAGCGCCCTCGATCGGCACCGTCGGGGACAGCTTCGACAATGCGATGGCGGAGAGCGCGAACGCTCTCTTCAAGACCGAGCTCTATCGCAACCCCGCCGCGCTCGTGGACAACGGCGGACCGTGGCGTGGGCTCGACGACCTTGAGATCGCGACCTGCGCGTGGATCTCGTGGTTCAACGAAGACCGGCTCCACTCCGAGCTCGAAGACCGCACTCCGAACGAGGTCGAAGCGGATCACTACGCTCAAGAATCTCAGCCCGACGCGGCGTGAGAAAACCAAACGGACGAGCCTCTACGAAACCCAGGCCGAATCA
>DATCDR010000081.1:0-14004 GCA_036510575.1 Acidimicrobiales bacterium
CTTCGTGACGATCCGACCATCTCGGTCATCGGTTCGGAGGCGACGGCATCAGCAGGAATCGAACGCGCGTCGAAGGAGCGACCTGAGATCGTGATCATGGACTACGCACTTCCAGATCTTGACGGCGCCAGCGCGACCAAGCTCTTGAAGGCCAAGTACCCCGAAATGGCCGTGATCATGCTCACTGGCAGCGATATGCCCGGTTCGTACAGCGCCGCGATCGACGCCGGATGTCAGGCATGGATTCGAAAGACCCGGGCAAGTAGTGACCTTTCCGATGCGATTCACCGTGTGGCCGCCGGGGAGTGCGTGCGCGCTGAGAAGTACGAGGAGTTACCAGCGCTTCGCGAATTGGCCGTCTACTACCAGCCGGTCGTCGAGTTACGTGAGCGCCGACTGGTCGGATTCGAGGCGCTCGTGAGGTGGCAGCATCCGCTCCACGGGCTGCTATCACCAGGGCGCTTCCTGCCCATCGCCGAAGCAACCGGTTACGTAGTCGACATCGGACGACAC
Organism: Acidimicrobiales bacterium; assembly: GCA_036510575.1. Lineage (GTDB taxonomy): Bacteria > Actinomycetota > Acidimicrobiia > Acidimicrobiales > Bog-793 > DATCDR01. The sequence continues at coordinate 514 of DATCDR010000081.1, forward strand.
GTGGCGTACGAAGCTGCTCGCGCACTTCGTGAGTTCCAGCGGATCAACTCGGCAACTACTCCGCTCTGGATGAGCGTCAACGTCTCGGCCGTGGAACTTTCGAGACCGAACATTCTCGGAGAATTCGACGCGCTCCTTGCGAAGGCAGGAATCGACCCGGCCACGTTGGTCCTTGAAATCACTGAGACCGCGCTACTCACCGAGTCTCCTGAGATCGAGACCAATATGCTCGGCCTGAAGGCGCTTGGGATGCACCTCTCCCTGGATGACTTCGGAACGGCGTTCTCCTCGCTTTCCTATCTGTTGCGCTTCCCCTTTGACCACGTCAAACTCGACACCACCTTTACCGCGGATCTTCCTCATGCAGCACGGGCCGTTCTGCTCGTCGAGTCCATCCGCCAGCTGGCGTCGACGATGGGAGCGACCGGTATCGCGGAGGGCATCGAACGCCCCGAACAAGCCGCGTGCCTTATCGATGTCGGATGGGACCTCGGGCAAGGTTTCCTTTACAGCCCCGCCGTCCCCTTTACGGAGGCCCGCGAAATGGCCGAGAACGGACGGCTGTGAGGACAGAGTTCTTCTCGACCCAAATTCGGCTCGATCGACCCGATCAAAACTTGCCAATGTGCGCCGAGAACCGATAGCCCGAAGAACCGGACGGAACTACCTGCAGAACTAAGCAACGTAACCAGTCGAGAGCGAGAACGTCAGGGCCGCTGTTCCCTACTATCCCTACTATCCCTACTACCGCCCGAAGTCGATCTCCGGGCCGTGTAGCTCCAGGTGCGGAGCTACGGCGTGCTCGATCCCGCGGACTTGATCGCGGACCAGGAACTCGTGCCGCTCCACCGCCAGCTGATCTAACCAGGCGTCGCGCGAATAGTCCGCCTCCGCGATCTCCTCGGGAGTCATGTCCTTTGCCAGCTTCTCGCGCTGGCGCCAGTCCTTCGCCAGCTCGGCGCGAGCGGATTCAGCGCGGGCGCGTTCTACCACAGACGCCGCGACTCGGCGCTCCTTCATCTCGTAGATGCGCTCGCGTTGCGCCATCTGCTGCTCGATCCGCCTCGCCTCCTGTTCCGACTGCTTGACCGCGGCGAGGTGTCCGCGAACCTCAGGCTCGACCGACGCATGCGCCGCTTTTTCTGCGGCGTCGCGGATCATCTGGTCGCTCCAGAAGGTGTCCGGTAGCCGACGACCGGGCCAGCGCGCTTCGATCTCGTCGAGACGCGCTCTCGCGTCTGCGACCGCGCCGGCGCGGAAATGGAGACGACCCGGACCCGCGTCGATCACCGCGGCCGCGTCGCGCGCAGCGAAATAGTCGGCGCGTGCCTGTCCGATCAGTCGCTCGCCTTGGTCCCGCGATGCGGCCGCAGCGGAGCGATGCCGCGCGGCTTCGTCGCGGACGTGCGCGATCGTCTGGCGATTGTCCGCCGTCTCGCCGGCGCGCGTCGCGTCGTCGGCCCGCGCCGAGTCCCGATCGATCTGGGCGGTCGTCGCTGTCAACTCCTTCTCTATCTGCGCCGAGCGGCGCTCGAGCTCGGCAACGGTCCGCCACTCACGTGGCTCGAGGCGCTCTTCCTCGGCGACCAGCTTGTGCTCGAAGCGACGACGCGGCGAGCGGTCGACGATCGCTTGCTCCGCGGTGCTGAGACGGGGCGGTTCTGCGTGCCTGCGGCCCTGGTTCTGCTCCTCGTCGGCGTGGCCAATCGCGCCATCGACCTCGGCGATGCGCGCTTCGAGCTGGACGAGGTAGCGCTCCTCGTCGAGGTGGGATCGCAGCCACACGACCCGCTGTTGCTGCGCCTCGCGGAGGCGGTCGACCTCGTCGGTCGCGCGCTCGGCTGCGTAGAGGGCATGACGGGCCCGCTCAGCCTCGCGGAGTGCTCGTTGCTCCTCAACTCGCACGGCGCGCAGCTCCGCGTCGGCCCTTACGGGGCGTGCCGCCGACTCCCCGATCCGCTGCTCCGCGAGCTCGCGGCGTCGGGTCAGCTCGCGGAGGTGTTCGTACGCGGCCTCCAGACCGGCCTGGGCCTTACCGAGATCGGCCTTATCTGCGAGGGGCGCGATCTCTTCTGTCCGGTCACGACCGGCCTGCTCGTCGATGCGCTTGTTCGCCTCGGCGTGGAGATGGCGGAGGAGGTCAAGGTCGTCCATCTTCTCAAGGTTCTGACGGAGTACGTCATGAGCGCTTCGCTCCGCGCCATCGCGTCGCATCACCTCCGCGAGCACCTCATGGAGCGTCGGCTTCGTGAAGTTGGCGAAGGCGTGCTCGGAGAGCTCACCCTGGGACTGGATCACGAAGGCGCGGTTCTCGTCGCGTCCGCGGCTCATCGCGACGTAGAGCTGCTGGGAGGTCATGCGCTCGTCGACGAGTGCGATCCCAACGTCGACGGTCTGGCCCTGGGCCTTATGCACCGTAAGCGCATAGGCGAGGGCGACGTGCTCGCGGACGTAGGTGGCAGGCAATGTGACCTGACCTCGACCGGAGAGCTCCTCGACCGCGAGTGAGCCATCGCCGTGGCGTCCGAGGACACGCCACCGCTCACCGTTGCGGACGAACTCGCCCGGCGCCTGCATGAGCCGGCGATCGTTCTTCAAGGTAACGATCTCGTCGCCGACGCCCGCGACGCCCTTGGCAAGGCGGACGCCACGCTCTTCGACCTCACCCCACGCGACGCGCTCCGCTCGGGCGCGGAGCGCGAAGGTCTCGGCGGTCGCGTTGTCACCGGCCATCACGAGGGCTGAAGGTGCCTCAATGGTCGTGATGGCTGGCGACAACGCGACCGCCTCCGAGATCGCACTTCGCTGCCGAGCCGACCTTGTCGCGAGCGGTGAGGTCTCGCGAGATGGCGTGAGGACTTCGACCGGAACGGTTGGCGTCGGCGACGAGATCGTGACGCTTCGAAACGATCGCCAACTACGGGCCTCGCCGGACACCTTCGTCAGGAACGGCGACCGCTGGCGTGTCACCGACACCCTCGCCGACGGCTCGCTTCGCGTCGCTTCGATGAACGAGCGGCACGCCGCTACGCATCCCCCATCTGAGGTGATCGTCCCGGCTGCCTACGTTCGAGAGCACGTCGCGCTCGGCTACGCGCTGACTGTCCACAAAGCTCAGGGAACGACGACGGATCGCGCCGTCGTCATCGTCGACGAGAGCATGACCGCGCCGCAGCTGTACGTCGCGATGACGAGAGGTCGGCAGGAGAACCACGCACTCGTCGTCACCTCGGATCGATCACCCGAGGACCATGGACACCTACCTTCTGTCGACGCAGTCGAACTGCTCGGAGGGGTGATGCGCCGCGACACGGCAGATCTCTCCGCGCATGACGTGTTGCGGCGAGGGCTCGCTACCTCCGAGAGCGTCAAGTTTCTTCGAGAGCTATCGGCGGAAGCAGACCAGTTCATCACTCGAGGTGCCCCACCGAATCACACAAGGCAGATCGAATTACTCATCCCACGAGCTGACGTAGAACGCGCGGTCTCGCGTCTCACCGAGGCTGAAGCCGCTGTGGGGAACGCACAAGCTCGACGCGAAGACGCAAGCGGCGCCGTTTCGGAAACGCAACGTCAAACTCTCCGAGCGAGGCTCCCCGGCAGGGCTGGAGAACAGGCGAGATCCGAAGCGGCGAACTCGCGTGTGAACGCGACGATCGAGCTCAACGCCGCACGCCGTGGCGAAAGCGACGCGATGAGGGCCTTCGTCGTCGCACGACACGACCTCGACGAAGCAAAGCGCTCAGCTGGCGAGCTCGCAGATCTCCAAGGCGTCGAGGCAGATCGTCAGCGTTGGCTCGGTGATCATCGCGAGGAGGTCCGCTGGGCGAGCGATCTTCACGTTCGTCTCGAGGCCCGGACGGCGGAACGGAATCGCCCGGCGGAAGGTCGCTCGCGCCCTGAGGTCTCGACCGAACGAGGGGCGGGCGCGACTCCACAGCGGTTCCCTCGATCAGTTCGGGACACTTCCGTGGAAACGAAGCGCGAGCTCCATGAGCCTTTGGAGCGCCGGCGCCTTCACCAACGCGGGCGAGAGTTCGAACCTGAATATCCGGCGCCACCAAAACCGATGCCAGCTCCGGCGAGGGAGGCAGGCGGGCCGAGTCTCGGACGTTGAAGCCGCGCTCACAATCACCCGTATAACCGTGATTAGGGGCCACGTAACGGCGCTTATGCCACGCGGTGTCCGCTCCAAATTGCGAGTCTGCCGTCGGATCCCGGCATACAGACAACCAGATGAAATAGTGGGAGTAGTAGAGGCCAGCGAGTCCAAGGTACGCCGTTAGGGCGTCTGTGTGGACCGTAGATCCGACCTCGTCGCTGGAGTGCACAACGGTGTGAAGCGTCGTTCGTGACCGATCAGGTTGGATGCTGGCAACCACCTTCGAAGTGCTGGTCCCGACGCCGCGACCAAGGACGCCAACCACCATCGTCTTGTCGACGCCACCTGTGCCGTGCAACTTGGCGCGAGCGTCCTCGTGCATGAACTTGTCGCAACTACTCAGGCGGCGAGTAAAAGCGCTAGCTCGTTAGAACGCGGACGAGTCCGAGAATCACGAAGAAGCCAACGCCTGTCAGCCGCGCCCGATAGTTCCTGATGAGCGCCGGATCTGCCCTTTGGTGCATCTTCCAGAGGAGTAATCCGAGCATGTAGAAAAAGGCCGCGACGATGATGCACTCGCCCACGATCCACCCGGTGCGACTTCCGTCTTCCGCCGCTAGGAGCGATAAGACGGAAGTCATGGGGCATCCTCGCGCATTCGAGCAGGAACGCTGCGCCTGGGTGGGTCATGTACGTCAATGCCCAAACGAGGCCGCGACGAAGGTGCCCCTCATCACCGGGAGTGAGCCCGCCCCCTACGTCCGGTGGTTGGCGGATAATGGCTGACGTGAGCAATGACGAAGACATGCATGAGTCGAGCGTCTCGATCGGCGTCGACCTCGGTGAACTCGTTCGCGGTCACCACGTACGACTGCTGAACCTACTCATGGATCGCTCGCACCCGGTGGAACGCTGGCAAGAGACCGCGGAGGCCGCGTGGGCCGAGGTCAGGCGCGATCGGGGGAGACTCCTCACGGACCAGAACAGCCGAGGACCGAGCTTCTCCTTCTCGTCGAGGGTACTTGTCGGACCACACTCTGAGTCTGACCGCGAGATCGTCAGTTATCGAGCCCTTGAGCCTGTGCTCGAACTTGAGTTCATTCCCGGGCTTCGGCCTGAGGAGAGAGAGGGAGAACCATTCTTCTGGCTCTTTGGGATGCACACCTCCGATGACCTCGGCACGGAATATCGCGATAACAAAAGTGGGACTCGGGGACCAGAAGACGGCGGAATCTCCACTCGAGGCTCGAGAGACATTGGTGGTCTGATTCCAGCGAACGCGTCGTTGGTCGTTTTTGAGTTCGAGCCTCCGTCGGGTTGGACTCCCCCAGAGCCTTGGCACGGGAGGTTGAGGTCGCCTTACCCCGGGGGGCGTGACGACGAACCTCGCCCAGAACACCGGTCCAGTGACGCCCAAGCAGGCGCATAGCGCGGACGCTGCGTTGGCCCTCCGCTACGGAGTCGGCGCGTCAGCTCGCGGTTAGCTCGTAGTGGACCGTCGTGTAGTGGCGAAGTCGGTGGACGAGGGGAACGAGCCGGCCGTGCAGGACGGGGTACTTCTTGACGAGCGCCCGTCTGATACTTCCTTCCTCAACGGGTCCTAGTAATCGAGCCGTCGCGGCGATCACCGATCCGGTGGGTTTTCCACGAATCGTTGAAGGGGCAATCAGCACCCGCGTGTCGCGTCGGAGGCGTTTCGCCTTCCCGGACGTTGACCAGGTTCGGAAGTAGGCGTGATCACCGCTAACGATCACGCTTACCGCTGTTGGGATCGCTGTGCCGTCGCGCTTGTATGTGCTGACCACGACCGTACGTTGAGTCGCCAACCCGTAGAACGCGCCCACACTGGCAGCCTACGCGGGTGATCCAAAACTTTTCGGGTGCCCCTGATCACCGGATAATGGGGTCGCCACAGGTCGTAGTCGGCGGCTACTACGACTCAGCGTTCCGAACGTCTACCTTCCTCGGCAACTCTCGGGCAAACGCCTTCGGGCGGCGATCCAGAGGATGCCTCGTCCCTGTTGGGTTGACACGGTTGACACCGACGGTTGTCAGGTTTACAGTCGCCTCATGGATAGTTACGCCGCGTTGCGTGAGGGCATCTCGCGGAGTCTCGCTGAGTTCGATGAGCAACTCTTCGGAGACGCAACTCTGCGGGAACAGTTCGAGGCATTGAGCGATGAGGACGCGATGGAGCTCGGGCACCGCGCCCTACGGAGCGCACTTGCTCCAATCTTGTGGGGGGCTGCCATCGGGGAGCGATGGGACGTTCGTCGGACAACCGAATTCCTGAGCATTAGCAGGCAAGCGCTTTATAAGAAATTGCGCGCCGGCGCGATACTTGGCCTTCGAGGCAATGGAACCACGTGGTTCCCTATCTGGCAGTTCGATCCTGAGCTCGGAATCGTTCGGTCTGTCACATCGCGTCTGTTGGCGCTCTTCCGCGAGGCGGATTCCGATGTCGATCCCCTCGTCATCGCGGCATGGGCAACAAAGGATCAGGCCTTACTCGATGGGCGCTCGCCGGCTCAGTGGCTGGCCACCGGCGGTGACGATGAGACCTTGCTTGTTAGCGCTCGTCGGGCGTCAGCTGGTCTACGCGCTTGATGCCAGATCGACTTCCTGGACCGCCGGAGGACTACGAAGCGCTGGCCAGTTCATTTCCCGTGTTGCCAAAAGAACGGGTTTCCTCGCGCCTATTTCGGGTCCACAAGATGGGGAACGAGCCCGAATGGTTCGGAACCTCAGGGAACTATCGTTGGGATCCACCTCCTACTGCCGCTGACCTGTTCGGTACCTGCTACGTCGGAACGGCTGCGCTCACTTCGTTGATGGAAACTCTGGGTGAGTTCGCGATTGTGACGGAGGGGATGATCGAGGCGCGAAACGTGGCAGCCCTGCAAGTTCCAGACGACATTCGCCTTGCTGACCTCACTAATAATCGGATCGTGGGCGATTGGGGACTTGATCGTCGCATCTCCGTTGGGGACGACTACGAAATCTGCCAACTTTGGGGTCAGGCGCTTCAGTCGGCAGGATTCGAGGGCATCTTCTATGAAGCCCGGCATCATGTTGGCGGTCATTCGATTGCGCTGTTCGGTGACCCGCTCTACCAACCTCGCCAGGTCGTTCTTTTAGATGACGACGCCATTTCGAGTGAACTTATCGAGCAAGCGCAACTCGAGTGTGGTCTCCGGATTCTTCCGAGTTCACCACTGTTCTAAACCGCGACGTGTTCGCGCCGGCTCAGCGAATGCAGCTGGCTGCTCAGTAGGCGGCTACTGCGACCCGCTGCAGGGTGCCTCGGCCCTATCCCAGAGCCACGGGGATGTGGCGTAGCGTCAGGATTGTGGGACGGGACGAGGCGTCGCGGAGCTATGGGCCGCTCGTGCATCACGACGCGCGTCGAAGGCGACTGAAGCATCGGTTCAATCCGCCGATTCCTCGTCGATTGAACTGGCTGCAGAGGATCATTTGGAGGCTTCAGAGAGCCTTGCTCGGCTGACCGCGAGCATCCCGTAGCGCTGGGTGAGCTGCATGTCGCCTGCGTTTGCAAACCTCGTTCGCGGACTCAGCGATGCTGCAGGACCCTAACCAATTCCCATACCGCTAACACCAAAAGCAGAACTCCAGACACGACGATCGGGTAAATCCCCATAGCGAAGCAATACGGCCGGAGTCGTCGCCGACGGCGTTGCATGAGCAACTCCGCGCTCGAGTACCGCCTAGGTCGTCTCACCAGCCTCATTCCCATCTTGACTTCCGGCCGTGCGCTCCCATGAGCCACGACTTGACAGCAGCTCGACGAGCCCGCCTCTCGACAAACTCGGAGTCAGGTGCGATCGGCGTCGAAATCCTCGGCCGGGTAGGTCCCGTGGAGCACGTCGCGGTATGTACCGTCGGGCAGGGTGAATCGAAGAAACGCGGTTTGGGGAGTGTCACCTACTCTCCGGCTCGTCGCCCCGTTGAGCGCAAGAACTTGCATCGCAATTATTTTCTCGTCGTCCCTGCCTGCTGCAACAATCTCCACCATGGCCGGCAGCGCGCGCGTCCCGAGCGCGCGCGCATTTGTAAGCAGCGAACGAGAGACGCGCCCACCACTTTTACGATGTTTCGCGATCCACTGGCGAGCGTCGTCGTAAGTGAAATCTGGATCCGACACTCGAGAAGTCTCGCACGCAGAGCATCCCGCGGCAGTCGCTCCTATCACCGAATCGGCTACAACTCATCTCGTGTACGCACCAAGAATCGCGACGGTTCTCGCCAGTGCCATCCTTGTCACGGCTGCCCTGTTGGCTGGTACACAGGCCACGGAAGCCGCGCGATCGTCGGAAAGCGGTCGCCTTGCAGCGTCACCGGCCCTCGAGCAGTTCCTCGCCCTCGAGGAGCGGGGAGTTCTCGGCAGTTTCGAGCTGACGTATCACGTGAGCGGCCAAGCTTCGGCCTCGGAACTGAACGGTGCCGCCACGCTCGTCGTCGCGCAGCGCGCCGCGCCCGGAACCACCGCGTGGCCGGACCGCGCAGGAACCTGGTCCTACCGTCTCACCGAGTCGCCAGACGCCGTCTTCCAATGGGTCGAGCATGGCAACCAGTCGGAGGACTGCTTCGTTTGGCTTCGGCATTCGACAAGGACGTGCACCGGACCGGCCGCGTATGTCCCCTCGATCGGGTTCACCCTCGCGACGCTGCCATTTCTACCTGGCTCGGTTCTCGACGGCCTGAGAACGGACTTGCGTGTCGTCGGAAACCCTCATGCCGAGCGGTCGACAGTCTTCGCGGCCCGCGGCTCCGCGACCACTGGACCATTGCGGTGCCTGCGCGTCAACGAGGCTGGCGGCGAGACGGTCTGTCTGACGAGCGACGGCACACTTGCGACTGTCGCTCCCTATCAGGAGGTTGGACTTGTGTTCGGCAGCGTGGTGCTCGCTGCGCGCCCGTCGATGCCATCCGCCTCTGCGTTCATTCTCGACCGGCGCCCGGCGATGCCGTTCGTCCTCCCGCCTATGTGAGGTGACGTGTCGCAGAACACCGGAATGCGGGTCACCCCCGGGGAGTCGGAGTAGGCGGCTACTACGAACTGATGAATGTCCGCGGCCTTGAGAGTAACTCGGTGTGTTGGCTCGCTGGTTGTGACCGTGCCCCCTCCGCTTCACCGATGCACGAACCGGTCGATAGAAGATGCGTGCAATCGGATTCGACATGGCGGGACCGCGGGACTGACGACGTGGCTCGCGAAGGGACGGTTATCGGGCGTCGCTCGGGACGGACATGGCTTGTACTTGGTCTAAGAGTTGCCGCGGCAGCAGGATTCGTCGCGAGTTTCGTTCTTCAACATGGCTGGCGTTGGGTGCCGCTGCTGATTGCGGGAGCCGCGCTATTAGTACTCATCGCAATGCGCGACAAGGGTCCTGCGAAGTCGGATGCGTCGTGGAATGGTTCCGCCGACCTGCTCGCCCAAGGGCGGAAGTACCCGGGACAGCTCTCATTTTCCGCGCACTCCGTTGCCTGGGTGCCAACCAATTATTCGATGCGTCATGGCGCAAGGAAGCTTGACTTCCCAAACGACTCGCGTCTGGGCTTCGAGAGTGGAACCGCACTCCTTGATGTCGTTGTTACGGTGCGTCCCGTGACCGGTAATGAGACGCGATTTCTCGCTCATAGGAGGCCCTGGGCTGATCCGAGCTACCCGAGCACTCGGGCGTTCCACGGGCGAGCTTTAGGTTGTGACTCTGATCGATCGGTGTGCTCTCGGCGTAACGAGCTGCACGTGTATCCACGCCGAATCTCGTGATCCTGCGCGAAAGCCTCGGATGGACGTGAAGTCGTTTCGATCTGAAGTCGTCGTTCGGCACTCATCTTGGAGTCGAGGGGTGGCGTGCTCGATGGACTCCAGGCTCATCGTCGACGTACGAGGAACCGCCTCGTGATTGGCGTCGACTATTTCATCATCGCCGCCGCCTCGGCAGTCATCGGTTACCGAGTTTCCCTTTCGACGAAACGTCGATTAGGTGTGACGCCATGGCGATGGCCGCCGATTCTCTGGGCGCTCATCTGTGGAGCGTCTTTCATCGTCGGTTTCATTCTGTTAGCGGTCGCGACAAGGTCGACCAGGAGTGCCGCCGCGGTCGCACTTTCTCCGTCACCTGTTGATAACGGAGTTCTCCGGTCCCCTATTGCAAATTCAGACCCATCTTGGTCCCGGGCAACAGCGAGCACGCCGGAGGCGGGCTGGTATCCGGAGCGCCCTGAGGGCGCTGCGCTTCGATATTGGGATGGGTCGGGATGGACGGAGTTCACCGGCCCGAGCAATTCTGAACTGCTCTCACATGCGCGCTACGAGTCGACTTCGCAACGACTGTTCCTCTTCGTGTGGGCCACCGGCTTTGCAGCCGGCTGGATATTCATGCTCTGCGAGCTCTTGTTTGGTCACAGCAAACCGCCGCTCCAGTTCGCGCTCGTCTGGCTATGTGGCGTTGGGATAGCCGTGCCCCTCGTGGTGGGTAGAGCCGTTCACCGACTCGACGTCGAGTCTGGACAACTGTCGTGGCGGGCGCTACTCCGTAAGGGGAGCATCCCGTTCGGGGACCTCCAGAACATCTCCCTTACGAGGAACTACGTGTTGATCAAATCCCCCGAACGTACGCTCTATCTCCTCGATAGTGCAGCTATCCGGCCGTTCGTCGATGTTCTTCGTCGAGTTGCACCCGGCGTGGAGGTGGACCAGGACTTCTACAAACAGACGAAGTGGTGGCAACGCTTCCAGATGCGGGGCCGATTTGTTGGAGGCGTTGGACCGGAGCGACAGATCCTCCTGGATGAACCGACCCAACCTGCCAGCACTTCGTGGTGGCGATCCAGATCCGCTCGAACGAGCTTCGCCGTTTTAGGCGTGCTGCTCCTGGCGCCGACAACCACCCTCGCGATCGTCAGGCTCTTCGTTTACCTCGATGATTCACCGGCGATGTCCGCGCCGGGTCGCGCAACCCTGCACCTCGACCCGGCGACCTACGTCCTCTTCGAGCACACGGCGCGGGCCGGACCATATGACTGCTCACCGATCAGCATCTGCGTGACGATCGTCCCGGCGGACGTTTCGGTGGCCTCGAGAATTCACGTTGCACTTCCTGTCGAGACCGATCCGAGCGCTGATGGGATCAGCCGTCGTGGGCTGCACTACGCCGGTGCGGTCAAGTTCCGGGTGCCAGTCGCGGGTACCTACCTGATCGACATAACCGCATCAGACGCCGGGCAGGTCGTCGTCGCGCTCCAGCCCTCGGAGGAGGCGACCGCTCTATCGGGATGGATCATCCTCGCCGCAATCGGTCTCGTGCTCGTTGCAGTCGCGCTCATCGGCACGGCTACGTCGTATCGGGGCCGACGAGTCCGCCAAACAAGGTGAGTCCCCGAGTTGATCGCGCGCCACTGCTCAGCTCATCGCCAGCCTCGAAGTGGGTTAGTCACGCGGGTCGCAGTAGGCGGCTATCACGGCTCGCTCAGCGGAGAGGCCACCCGGTTCTCCAAGTAGAAGTTTGCTTTGAACACTGGTGCCGAGTCCTCATCTCGCCTCTATTCTCCTTACGTGTCGAGCAACCTCTTCGCATTCGCTCTGACGGCGTTCATCATCATCGTCATTCCTGGCCCGAGCGTGATGTTTGTCGTGTCCCGGGCGCTCGCGTGCGGTCGCAGGGCCGCGGCGCTCACGGTGATCGGGAACACCTGCGGTGAGTACCTACAGGTGATCGCTGTGGCCTTTGGAATCGGCTTGCTGGTCGAGCGCGTTGTCGCGCTTTTCACGATTCTGAAAGCGCTCGGAGCGGCGTATCTCGTGTATCTCGGTGCGAGGGCGATCTTCGAGCGAAAGAAGCTTCAGTCCGTGCTCGAAGCGCTGCCACTGAAGACGAGCTGCGGCTACTTCCTTCAGGGTTTCGCCGTGGGCGCCACGAATCCGAAGTCGATGGTCTTTCTCGTCGCGATCCTGCCGGAGTTCGTGAGCAGGTCAGCCGTGGGTGTCCCCGAGCAGATTCTCTTGCTCGGGTTGGTTTTTTCGGCGATCGCACTGGCGAGCGACAACTTATGGGGAGTTGTAGCGGCCACGGCTCGGTCGTGGTTTGCGAAATCGCCCAAGCGGCTGGAGATGATTGGTGGTCTGAGCGGACTGGCCATCATCGGAATTGGACTGCGGCTCGCGCTCACTGGTCGGAAGGACTGAGGCGCACGCCGAAAGTTAGAAAACTTCGCTAGTGCTATGTAATCGGCGACAACTGAGTGGCCACGTCCGTCGGTGCAGATCGCTGATCACGGTCCTTTGCCTGAGGACGAAACGGCAAATGGGAGTGAGCCTTACGATCCGCTCGATCCAGCGATTCCACGACTCCACGCGAACTGATTCGACCAGTCGATCTGCCCGTAAAAGGCCTTCCAATCGGTCGGGGGTAGGAGAGGTCCAGCTACCTCGACGGGCGTGCCCTGCAGGTTCTTCCACAGCCAGATGCCGTCGTCCGCTACATAGAGCAGGCTATGACCCGTGGTCGACCACGAGGGCACGACGGCACCACGCGCCGAAGGAACCATCACATTGGACTGGGTGCTCGGTCGGTAGAGCCAGAGCTGAAGTGAGTCGTACCAACCCGACACGTACTTTTGGTCGAAGCCCTCGTTCTGTGATGCCTTACCGACCTCGTAAGCGAGCGCCGAACCGTCTGCCGACCACGCTGGATCGAGACTGATCGTCCCAGCCGCCTTCTTGACCGGTGTGCACCGAAACGTCGCCTGGCTGCAGTTCTCGACGGACTGGTCGATCCACATCGGCTTGGCACCACCATTGTCCACCGTGATCGCCAGCTCGCCGGTCGAGGTCGCCTCGACTGCTTGCACGGTGCCGTTCGAAAGGACGCTTCCGAGTAGATGGGGCGAGTCTCCCGGACCGTTTAGCGTGAAGAGGTCGAGTCCACCGCCGTCTTGGATGGAGCCGTCACTGGGCCCCGCGCCGTCGCCTATCGTCCAGAAGGCGACACCCCACTTCGGGATCCATTGCACCGGGAGAATGAAGTTGCCCTTTTCGCCACCGAAGTAGGCCGTGTTCGACAGGTGAAACCAGACCACCGGCGCACCGCCAGAGACCGGGTACACCGACAGCGTCGAGGACCAGGTATGCACATATGTTGCCCAGGGGAACGTGTCGGTCGAGACCGCGATCTGCTTCCCATTCGGCGACCATGCGGCGCCTTCGATGCTCGAGGCCGTCATCACTAGATGTCGAGAACCGGTCGGCGCGATCGACCAGAGCCGACTCGCTTCGTCGAGGGTATTGCCGAAGCGAGTGGCGAGCGGTGTGGCGCTGATGACGGCGATCTGGTCGGACCGAGGATTCCAACCGATCAGATCTGGAT
>DATCDR010000082.1:0-15361 GCA_036510575.1 Acidimicrobiales bacterium
CGGGATGTGGTCCGCGCTGCAGGGGTCGATCCTGCTCTGGGGTCTGATCCTCGCCGGCTACCTGGCCTTTGTCGGCTGGCGCTACCGCGACCGGGCGAGTGACCCGGTGGTGGCGTGGGCGCTGCTGGTCGGACTCGGGATCGCGGTGTTCTTCTTCGCGTTGATGCTCGGGCCTGCAGATCCGTTCGCGGCGACAGTCGGCGCGATCCCGACAGACGGTGCGGGACCGAACGCGCTCTTGCAGGACAACGTGCTCGTCGCTGTGCACCCGGTCTTTTTGTACCTCGGCTTCGTCGGCTTCACGGTGCCGTTCTCGTTTGCCATCGCGACGCTCATCACCGGCAGGGTGGGGGAGGGATGGCTCGTCGAGACCAGGCGTTTCGCCGTCTTCTCCTTTGCATTCTTGACCCTCGGCGTCATGCTCGGCTCCTGGTGGTCGTATCAGGTGCTCGGGTGGGGAGGGTTCTGGGGCTGGGATCCTGTCGAGAACGCCGCTCTTTTACCGTGGATCACTGCCACCGCGTATCTGCACTCGGTGATGGTCCAGGAGCGGCGCGGGCTGCTCCGGGTCTGGAACCTCTCGCTGTTGATCGGCACCTTCGCGCTCACGATCCTCGCGACGTTCCTCACGAGGTCCGGGCTCGTCAACTCGGTCCACTCGTTCTCGAACTCCGGCGTCGGCCCCGCACTGCTGGCGCTGTTTGGCGCGGTCGTCTTTGGCTCGGTGATCCTGATCGGTTGGCGTGGCGACCAGCTCCGCTCCGCAGGTGGCATCGACTCAGCGGTATCGCGCGAAGGAGCCTTTTTGGCCAACAACTTCCTCTTTGGGGCCTTCGCCGTCGTCGTACTTGCCGGCACGGTCTTCCCGCTCTTCATCGAGGCGATCTCGGGCAACGTGGTGAGCATCGGGGCGCCCTACTTCGACGCCTTCACGGTTCCAATCGGTATCGCACTGCTGTTCTTGATGGCGATCGCGCCGGCGCTGCCGTGGAGGAAGGGAACGCCGGGCGTGCTCGGTCACCGTCTCGTCGTCCCGGCGTGGATCGGTGTTGCGACCATAGCGGCCTGTGTAATCGCAGGTATCCGCGGCCTTACCCCGCTCGTGGCGTTCGGGCTCGGATCGTTCGCGGCATCCTCTGCGATGCGCCAGCTCGTGCTCGCGGCAATCGCCGCGCATCACCGCGGCCTCCCGATCTATCGCGGGCTGCTCGGTCGTGCGAACGGCGGGATGATCGTGCACATTGGGATAGTCATGATCGCGATGGGACTCGCCGCGGCGGGCTCATTCGCCAGTCGCGACTTCGTCACGCTCCATCCCGGCCAAGAGGTCACCGTCGACGGCCACATCATCCGGCTCATCAGCGTCAAGGAGTTCAACTTCTCGGCGCGCTATGGAGATGAGGCGATCTTGCAGGTCGACGGGCACGGTCACCTCGAGCCGGCTATCGACACCTTCCGTGGCACGACGGAACAGGTCGGGACCCCTGCCTTTACCTCCTCGTTCATCGAGGACGTGTACCTCGCACCGAACAACCTCTCTGCAAAGCGAGGTGATGAGTTCGCGGTCATTCAGATCGTCATCCAGCCCCTCGTCTCGTGGCTTTGGATCGGCGGCGCGGTCGTAGCCGGCGGTGCAGTGCTGGCAGCTGTCCCCGGACGTCGCCGGCGACCGACTGATCCGTCCACCGTCGCATTCCCCGAGCTGATCGATGACCTCGTCGGGCAGGGCGCCGGCAGGTGAGCACGTTCGCTGCGCTCAGGCGAAGGCCTGCCCGGATGATCGCCATCGGTGTCGGCCTCGCCCTGGTCGCCTTCGTGGCGGTGCTCGCGACCCGTACGACTGAGCCGGGTACCGTCGCGTCGAGCCCGCTCGTCGGCCGCGCTGCGCCGGCGATCTCCGGCGTCAATGTGGTGACCGGCCAGCATGTAAGCCTCGCTGGTGAGCGGGGTCACTACGTGGTCGTCGCCTTCTTCGCGAGCTGGTGTGCGCCATGTGCCGCCGAGACCCCCCAACTTGTCGCCTTTCTCTTTTCTGAACGCGCAATCCATGCGAGCGTGCTCGGCGTGATCTACTACGACTCCGTCAGCAACGCCGTGAACTTCCTCCACTCCTATGGCGCGAGATGGCCGGTTGTTGCCGACGGAAGCGGCGCGATCGCGGCGGAGTTCGGCGTGGACGATCCGCCAGAGGCCTTCGTCGTCGCGCCGAGTGGCAGGATCGTGGCGTGGATTACCGGCGGCGTTACGCAGACGCGCCTCCTCCAGATCGTCAGCCGCGAGGGGACAGAGTGATGAGCGCGCAGTCGTCGGCCGTAGTGGATCGGCCCCGCTCGCTGTTTCGTGGCTTGGTCGTTGGTCGCTACGGCTACCTCTTCCTCGCAGTCGTGATCGCCGTGCTCCTGATCGTCGGTGACGGGTCCAAGTCGACTACGCCCGACGCCGCTCGGGTCGCCTACCTCGAGAGCGTCATCCGTTGTCCGAGTTGCGCGGACCTCTCGATCGCCGACTCCGAGACGACGAGCGCGACCGGTCTTCGGACCGAGGTGGTGAAGGACGTCCATCAGGGACTTTCGGACCAGGTGATCGAGGCACAGGTCGAGGGGCAGTACCCAGGCACGCTGCTGATCCCGACCGGTGGCGACGGTGTAGCGATCTTTTTGATCCCCGCCTTGATCATCGCGGCAGGCGCGGCGACCTTTGTCGTGTTGATGCTCAGGCGTACGAGACGAGAAGGCTCGGCGGACAAGAGCGCCGATGAGGCCATCGTCGAAGCAGCGCAACGAGAGCGGATGGCGGGCAGGTGAGCAAGATCGCGAGCGGCCGACATGGCGACCTCGAGGCGGAGCGGAACTTCTTGATCGACTCGATCACCGACCTCGACCGCGAGCACGCAGCCGGTGACATCGACGACGCCGACTATCAAACGCTCCGGGACGACTACGTGCGTCGCGCTGCACAGAGTTTGCGGGCGCTCGAGGAGCTCGATGGACTTCCCGGAGGTGCCGAGGGACCAGGCACCTCTGCCGTCTCTGGTTGGCGGAGGTTTCGTCGCTACCTCGGGCGCCGCGGGGTACGGCTCGCGCTCGGGACGCTTGCGGTGGTGTCCCTGCTCGCGGCCGTCGGACTGTTCGCGGCACATCTCGCGGGAGTGCGCCTGCCTGGGGAGAGCGCGACGGGAACCATCACGATGAGTGAGGCCGCGCTCGTTAGCCAGGATCTCTCCGAGGCCGCGCTCGAGGCGAACGCGGACGAGCCCCAGAATGCGGTCCTTCTCTACGACGAAGTGCTCTCGAAGGTGCCAGACCAACAGGTCGCCCTCACCTACGCAGGATGGCTGACGCGACTCTCGGGGCTGAACGCGCACGATGCCGCAGCGGTTCGCGCCGGCGACGCACAGCTTTCCGCAGCCGCCCGACTACATCCGAGCTACCCCGACGGTGAGGGTCTCTACGGCGTCGCCGCCTACGAAGATGATCACAGCCTCGCCGCCTCGGTGGCGGCATTCGCCAGGTGCGCCGACGACCAGCCGAGCAACGAGCTAGTCAATGCAGTCGCGCCGGTGGCTAAGACTGTCTATGGCCTGGCAGGAAAGCCGCTCCCTAAGGCCTTTCGCCTCGGCTAGCTCTGCAGAAGCCCGATAGCCCTCAGCCGGCGATGGACTCACATGCGTCGTCGCCGAGTGCCTTCGAGCTGAGCGAGACCATGATCTCGCCGCCGCAGAGCCCGGCGAACATGCCGCGGACCATTCCACGGTCGACGGCGCACAGCACCGGATACTCGATCGCTGTCTCCCCGAAGGGGCAAAAGTCCCGGATAATGCCGGCGGTCTCGGTGTTGTCGGCTGGATGCGCCCCGAATCCGTGCGCGGTGAGCGCATCTGCGACTGCGAGCATCGCCGCGTGCAGCGAGCGCTGGCCTTCACCTGGAGCCATCACCTCGGCGAGGCTCTTCCCGTAGGACTCGCCGACCTCCTCGGCCATCGCCGTCGCCACGTCCTTGTCGAGGAGCGAGAGTGCCTTGACGAGGAGGTTGATCACGAGCTCGTCAGGGCGTGGCGCGATTCCGAGCGTGGCGGTGCGACCCTGCCGGCGGTAGCGCTTGGACGGCCGTCCAGCGCCGGTCGCAGCGTGCTCGAGCGTGACCTCGACGTAACCGCCTGCTGCGAGCTTGTCGAGGTGGTGACGCGCGACGTTCGGGTGGAGGTCGAAGCGCCGGGCGATCTCTTGCGCGGTGACGCCGTCAGCTTCTTTTAAGTAGCCGTAGATCTGCCGCCGCGTGGTGTCGCCGAACGCGGCAGTCACCGCGGCCACGGCGGAGAAGAACGTCTCGTCGTCGAGCACCTGATCCGTCGCGGTTCCACTTCGCGGCGCGGGCGGTCTCGTGTCCGTTGGCACCTCGACGACGCGCAGGTCCTGGGACATACCAGGTATCGTACCTTCGCACCCAAGAAGGAGAGTTCGGTCGCCAATCGACCGACGCGACGCCATGGCGATAAGAAGCGACGAAGACCTTCGCGCGGCGTTCCTCGCCGTCGAGGAGCCACTGCTCTTTCGTACGCTCGGCGAGCTTGGGACCTTAAAGAGCGTGCACTCCGCGGGCGACACGATCACCGTCAGGATCGGCGTGGCGGTAGACGGCTATCCGCTCACCGATGAGCTCGGCGAGCGGCTCCTCGGGGTGCTCGACGCCGACGACGAGCGCGAGATCAGCCTCGAGCTCGAGTTCTTAAGCGAGGGCGAGCGCGCAGCGCTCGGCCTGCTACTCCATGACCTGACTACCCCTGCGCCAGCCGAGCACGGCCAGGCGAATGCCCGTGGCAACCCCTTCCAGTCGACCGGCAGCTCCACGCGCATCCTCGCGATCGCGTCCGGCAAGGGCGGGGTGGGGAAGTCCTCGGTGACGGTGAACCTCGCGGTCGCCCTGGCCAGCCTCGGCTATCGCGTCGGCCTCCTGGATGCCGATATCTACGGCTTTTCCGCCCCGCGCATGCTCGAGGTCGCCTACCCGCCGGTGGTGGTCGGCAAGACCATCGTGCCGCCGGTCGCACACGGCGTCCGCTGCATCTCGATGGGCTTTTTCGTCGACGAGGACCAAGGCGTGGCCTGGCGGGGTCCGATGCTGCACAAGGCGATCGAGCAGTTCCTGGTCGACGTCTGTTGGGGAACGCTCGACTACCTCCTCGTCGACATGCCACCTGGCACGGGCGACGTAGCGCTCTCGGTCGGCGAGCAACTGCCAAGAGCCGAGCTCTACGTCGTCACGACGCCACAGCTCGCAGCTGGTCGTGTAGCTGTCCGCGCCGGTTCGGTCGGTCGACAGCTGCGGCTGCCCGTGCGTGGCGTCATCGAGAACATGAGCTGGTTCACCTCGCGAGACGGCGAGCGTCACGAGCTCTTCGGTCGAGGTGGCGGTCAGCTCGTAGCCGACACGCTCGACGTTCCGTTGCTCGGCCAGATCCCCCTCGTGCCGAACGCTGATCCATCCGGGGAGGACGCGGTTCCACTCGCGATCAGCGACCCGGATAGCGAGGTGGCGAAGAGCTTCTCGGAGATCGCCCGGCACCTTGTCGAGGCAGGGCCCGCCCGGGTCTACCGCTCCGAGCTGCGCATCTCCTAGTTCGGCGGCCCGTTCGGCACCGGCATCGGCTGGTGCCGAACGGACCGCGTCGTCACTTGTGAGGTGCCCGAGGTTGCCCGAGAAACTGCCCAGGTGTGACTTCGCGCACCTGGTCCGTAGATTGGAGATGTGGCTGTGACAACTCTGACAAGGGACAATCGTGACCGGCGATAACGCGACCGGGACCCCGCTTACCGCGCGCGCCGAGGCATGGGCGTCGACGATGGCGGGCTTCGAGGGCGCTGCGGCGTCATTTCGCCACGCGCACGGCGACAGCTTTACAACGATCGGCCAAGTCGTGCCGCTCACGAGAACCGAGCGAGAGGCGCGCGAAGCAAGGGATCTCGCTCCCGGCGCGACGCGCGCCGACGGCGCGGGAAGTCGCGTTCGTGCCGAGGAGCCGGACGCGTTCCGGACCTGCTTCGAGCGAGACCGCGATCGGATTCTCCATGCGACCGCGTTTCGCCGTTTGGCCGGCAAGACACAGGTCTTCGTCTTCCCTGACGATCACCAACGGACGCGACTCACGCACGCACTCGAGGTCGCACAGGTCGCGACGGCGATCGCTCGATCACTCTCACTTAACGTCGCGCTCGTCGAAGCGATCGCGCTCGGCCACGACTGCGGCCATGGCCCAGGAGGGCACGCCAGTGAGGACGCACTTGGGCCCTACCTCGACGGCGGGTTCGACCACGCAGTCTTCGGTGCCGATGTCGTGTTGGCACCGCTCAATCTCACCTCAGAGGTGCTCGACGGGATTCGGAACCACTCCTGGTCGCGCCCGGCGCCGCGGACCCCTGAGGGTGAGGTTGTGAGTTGGGCGGATCGGATCGCGTATGTCTGTCATGACTTCGAAGATGCCGTGGTTGCAGGCATCGTTCGGCCGCTGGAGCTGCCCGAACAGGTCCGTCGAGTTGTCGGGTCCACGCATGGCGCACAGCTCGGTACCTTCATCGAGGCGCTCGTGAGCTCGAGCGCCGCGAATGGAACCGTGTCGATGGCGAGCGACGTCGCCGCGGCGCTCGGCGATTTCCGGCTCTTCAACTACGACCGAATCTACCTTCGACGCGAGTCGAAAGAGCAGGCCGACGCGGTGATCGCGGTGTTACGTCGGCTAGTTGACGGGCTCTTAGCCGAGCGATGGGCGACCACCGAGGCCGTCGCGTACGTGGCAGGGATGACGGATAAGTTCGCATTCAAGCTGGCTGTCGAGCACCTGGATTACCCCGTCGCGCTCTTGCCGCGAGGTATCGACTCCTTCGGCGGCGGGCACTGAGTCAATCGCGGCTGCCTTGCCGCAGGCCCGGACCGCTCAAGGGCCCTTGGCAAAATCAAGCTTGCAGTTAGCTCTTCTGCTCCGGTGACGAGATCGCTGCGGTGGCTGCTGCAACTGCGGGTGCCGCTGCTCCGGTGAGGCCTCGTAGCAGTCCCGCAAGCTCGACTGGAACGACAAACTTGGTCGAGGGAGATGCGCCGATCGACTTCAAGGTGTCGAGGTACTGCAACAAGAGCGTGTTCTGGTCGAGGTGGTTCGCTACCTGCAGGATCGCCTCGAGACCTGAGGAGTAGCCCTGTGCGGTCAGGAGCTGTGCTTGGCGCTGGCCCTCTGCGGCGAGGATAGCGGCCTGCTGGCTACCTTCTGCTCTGGTGATAGCTGCCTGGCGATCGCCCTCGGCGGTGATGATCGCAGCTGTCTTCTGGCCTTCTGCCTCGGTCACTTGCGCTCGCCGTGTCCGCTCGGCGGACATCTGGCGCGTCATGGCCTCGAGGACGCCAGGCGGTGGGTTGACCTCTCGAACTTCGACGTTCGTGACTTTCACACCCCAGCGCTCGGTTACCTCGTCGAGCCGGACGCGCAACAGCGCGTTCATCGCCTCACGCTTGGACAACACGTCGTCAAGTGGCATGTCGCCGACGACGCTTCGAAGCGTTGTGGCCGCGACGTTCAGCGCTGCACCCGCGAAGTTCTGCACGGCGATTACCGACATCTGCGCGTCGACGACCTTGTAAAAGATGATGAAGTCGATCGAGATCGGCGCGTTGTCAGCGGTGATCGCGGTCTGGTGGGGCACCTCGAGGTACTGCTCACGAAGATCGACGAGCGAGACCCGGTCGGTGATGGGGTTGATTAGTACGAGGCCTGGTCCTCGGATACCCGTGACCTTGCCCAGTCGAAAGACGACGAGTCGTTTGTACTCCCGGACGATCTTGACCCCGAAGCTGCCGCCAGCGAATCCGGCGAGTACCACGAGCGCAATGACGATGCCGATGATCATGAGACTCCAGTCGTGTCGCCGTCTGGCGAGTTGCCAGCGATGGTGTTGTTGTCTATCTCGATCGGGTCGAGGCGCGCTATGGCGTTTCCAGGCGTCGTCGTGTCCTCGCCCCACACACCGAGACGAATCCCGGTTACCTCGATCACCTGGACCGTTGCGCCCTTTTCAATCCTGCCGTTCAACGACGACGCCGACCACGCCTCGGCTCGGACTCGCACGATGCCGTCAGGGTCGAGGTCGGAGACGGCGATGCCGGTCGCGCCGATGAGTCGCTCGTGGGCGAGCGGCAGCGCAGGGATGTGCTTGGTCTGAAGGCCCCTCCACGCAATGGTTCCGACGCCTGCGGTGAGCGCGACGTCGGCGCCGAGCGCGACCCACAAAAGCGGTGCCGCCTGGCCGGTCGCGGCCATAGTTAGCAGCCAGATCGCGGCGACCACGCCGGCGATCCCCGCTGCGGCGTGACTGTGCGGCCCGATATGGAAACCGAGGACTGAAGCGATCACCACGAAGGCCAGCAAAAAGTCTGCGACGAACCACATAGCTGCTCCTCAGGACGTCTTAGTCCAGCGTAGCCCTGTCGCGCGCCCTTCAGGCGGTCGCTTGGCTGTCGGGTTGGCGCTGCGACCTCCTACGATGGGGTGAGCATTCGAAAAGGAGATTTCGTGGACGTTCGGATTGGGATCATCCAGGCTCCCCGTGAGCTGAGCATCGACCTACCTGACGAGATAACTCAGGAAGAGATCCTTGCGACGATCGAAGCCGAGCTCGCCAAGCCTGATGGTCTGCTCTGGTTGACGGATCGGCGTGGCGCCAAGGTGGGAGTTCCCACCGCCAGGATCGCGTACGTCGAGATCGGCTCGACCGACACGCGTCGGGTCGGCTTCGGCGCGGCCTGAGGAACGAGGCTTCGTGACGGGGGAGCAGGTCGCTCCGCCGGAAATTCTCGATCTTTCGCTGCTTTTCATCACCGGCAAGGGCGGCGTCGGAAAAACGACCCTCGCCGCGTCGCTCGGCTTGCTCGCGGCCGAGCGTGGTCGTCGGGTGCTCGTCTGCGCAATGGAACGCGCCGAGGATCTCTCGCTTGCACTCGAGACGCCCGAACTCACCTACCGACCAAGAGAGATCCTTCCTGGCCTCTACGCGATGGCGATGGACACCGAGGACGCGTTGCGCGAGTACCTCGTCGTCCAGGCGCATCTTCCACCGATCGGGCGAATTGGCGCGGTCGCCGACGCATTCGACTTCCTGGCCTCGGCGGCACCAGGGGTGCGGGAGATCCTCACCATCGGCAAGCTCTGCTACGAGGTACGCGAGCATCACTACGACCTCGTGATCGCCGACGCGGCATCGTCTGGTCACTTCATCGGCCACCTCGCCGCACCCGTCGGCATGCACGAGCTCGCCGGCATCGGCGCGATCGGGGACCAGACGCGATGGATCCTCGACATCTTGGAGGACCCGTCGCGCACCGGCGTGGTGGTGGCTACGACGCCCGAGGAGACACCGGTCACCGAGGCCCTCGAGCTTTGTGAACGCCTCGGCGTCGTGACCGGCGTCCCGCTTGCCGCAGTGGTGGCCAACCGGGTGCTGCCCGAGATGTTCGGCAGGCGTGATGCGGCACTATTCGAACGCCTTGGCGAAGGCGATCTCGTCGACGCGCTCGCCAGAGCTGCAGGCACGTCGGGCGAGGAGTTGGGGCGACTCTTCGAAGCGGCACGGCTTTCGGCCCACCTACGCTCTCGCGAAGTCGACCACCTCGATCGACTCCGCTCCGGAATGGAGCCCTCGATTCCGCTCGTGTTGTTGCCGATGCTCTTCGCGACTGCGGACGGCCTCGCAGGCGTCCGGGCGTTGGCAGGAGCGCTCGAAGACGAGCTGGCATGAGCCCGAATGCCGGGCCCGGGACCGGGTTTCTCGACCTCGGGTCAGGCGTCTCCCTTATCGTCGCCTGCGGTCCAGGTGGCGTCGGAAAGACGACGACGGCAGCGGCACTCGGCCTCGCCGCAGCGGTGCGGCTCGACGCCCGCGTCCTCGTGCTCACCGTCGATCCTGCCCGACGACTCGCCGACGCGCTCGGTCTTTCGGGGATCGGGAACGACGTGAGCGAGGTACCTGCCTCGTTCTTCCGTGACGCTGGGGTCAAAGCCAAGGGGTCGCTTTCGGTCGCGATGCTCGACGCCAGTGCCTCTTGGGACCATCTGATCAGAAGCACCGCGAAAAGCGCTGCCGAAGCCGACGAGATCATCGCCAATCCGCTCTACCGAAACATCACGACCCGGTTCAGTCGCGGGCATGAATACATCGCGATGGAGCGCATCTTCGAGCTTGTCCAGACCGGCGACTACGACCTGTTGGTCCTCGACACGCCGCCGTCCCAAAGTGCAGTCGATCTGCTCGATGCCCCCGAACGGATGGCGGATTTCTTCTCCTCGCGGCTGCTCGGATGGCTGACCGCCCCACTTCGATCGCGCCTGCTCAACTTCGCGACGCGCCCGTTCACCGCACTCGCCGACCGGGTACTCGGCACACAGTTCCTCACCGACACAAGCCGGTTCTTCCTCTTGTTGCAAGGGATGTACGACGGTTTCGTGGCGCGATCGAACAAGGTCTCGGCGCTCTTCCAGTCGCCATCGACTGCGTTTCTGGTGGTCACTACTCCGGAGGTGATCCCGATGCAAGAGGCCGAGCGATTTCTCGGTGTCCTCTCGGAGCGTAAATTGCACCTGGCCAAAGTGATAACCAATCGGGTACTTCCTGCCTCGCTCGTCGACGTTTCGACGCGACGCCTCGCCGAACGGCTCGCGACATCTGACGTCGACCTCTCTACGGAGACGCCGTGGCACGACCTCGGCGACAAAGCGGCCATACGGCGCGTCCTTGGCGCGATCGGCGACAACTACATGAATTTCGCGGCGCTAGCTGGAATGCAGCGCATCTTGCTGGACGCGTTCGCAAAGGACCATCACGAAGCGATAGAGGTGCCGCATCTCCTCGACGAGGTTGTCGACGCAGCGAACCTACTTCGGATCGGCAACCTGCTCTTCGAGGACGCGTCGCTCTGACTTTCGCCACATCGGAGGCGTGTTGTCAGCGTCGCCGACGACTTCGGATGACGGAGTTGACTATCTGGCCACTCCTTCTCCGAGTCCCTTTGTTGGCGTCCGATCACGTCGCCTAAGTCGCCAAATCCGAGCGGGGCTCGCCCTGACGGCACCATTAGGCTTTCCCCGTGCTCGACTATCACGTCCATCTCTGGCCGCATGATCTGCTAGCTGAGCCTGCTGAGCTACGTCTAGACCGGCTTCGTGCCTACTGCGAGCAAGCGAACGCCAACGGTGTCGCCGAGATTGCGCTCACCGAGCACCTCTTCCGGTTCAAAGACGTCGAGGGGCTCCTCGCCACGCAGTATCGAGACGAGCCGAACGGTGATCTGCGGCTCCAGATGGAGGGGTACTTCTCACACCATGCCACCGAGGAGCTCGATCACTACGTGGAGGCAGTGCTTAAGGCCAAGGCAGCGGGTCTCCCGGTCGTTCTCGGGCTCGAGGTCGACTACTACCCGGGGAAGATGGCCGAGGTGGGCGAGCTGTTGGCCGGCTACCCCTTCGACGTGCTGCTTGGCTCGGTGCACTGGCTTGGCGCGTGGATGTTCGACGTGTTGAGCTCAGCGGCCGTCGAGGCCGAGTGGGAGCACCGCGGTACCGAGGCGGCGTGGAGTGCCTACACCGATGCGATCTGCGAGCTCGCCGAGACCAAGAGCGTGGACGTTCTAGCGCACCCTGACGTGATCAAGGTGACGGGTCGACGGCCCGGCCAAGGACAGCTGGCTGAGTGCCACGAGCGCATCGCCGACGCCACCGCGGCCGCAGGCCTAAGTGCCGAGATCTCATCTGCCGGATGGAGAAAGCCCGCAGAAGAGGCCTACCCCGCCCCCTCGCTCCTCGAGGCGTTTGCCCGTCGTTCGGTGCCGGTCACCACCGCCTCGGACACGCACGGCCTCGGCAACCTCGCCGAGCGTGGTACCGACTTGATGGCGCTCGCCAAAGGCGCCGGATACAGCTCGCTTCGCGCGTTCACGGCGCGAGCTGGCCACGACGTACCGCTCGAGACGCCGGTAGGGGAGCGCTCGGCGAGCTCGGTCCAAGGCACCTGAGATGCCGGCGGTCGATGACCTCGCGCAGCAGCTGACGGCTCTTGGCACCCCGGCGCGGCACCATCTCGAGCGGCTGCTGGCCACCTGGGGGCTGCTGGCGGATCTGTCGTTCTCCGATCTCTTGCTCCTCGTGCCGGTGGACGAGGAGTCCCTCGCCAGAGCTGCGGCCGACGTGTTCGGATCCGACGAGCTCGCGAGCCTGCACTTTCTGGTCATGGGCCAGATGCGCCCTGCCGGGAACCAGACGCTCTTCCAGCAAGACGCCGTCGGCAGGGTGATCGAGGCCGAGCTGTTCCCGCTCGCACTCGAGGCCTGGCGCACTGGCACGATCACGACCGGCGACTGGCCGCCCGAAGAGACCGAGGTGCCGGGTCGGGCGAGCTGCATCCCGGTGCTGTTCGAGGGCGAGACTGTCGGGGTTCTCGTCCGGGTGTGGTCGGCGTCTGGTGGTAGGCGCCGCCTCACGCTCGAGCGGGCGTACCTGCCGATCTTCGGTCGTCTCGCACGCATGGTGCACGCAGGCACGTTCCCGTTCGTCATCGAGGACGAGGGCGTGGAGGACCCGCCACGCGTCGGCGACGGCGTGATCGTCCTTGACGCCGAGGCGCACGTCAGCTTCGCCTCGCCGAACGCGGTGAACGCGCTTCACCGCATCGGCGTCTTCCGCCCGATAGTCGGCTCAACCCTCGCCGAAGCAGGAATCGAGTCGAGCGCCGTTTCGAGCGCGATGGCCAATGCACTCCCTGCCATCGAGGAGGTCGAGCGACGACCCGAGACGATCGTGTTGATCCACTGCATTCCGCTGCTCGATGGCCCCACCGTTGTCGGGGCGGCAGTGCTCGTGCGTGACGTCACCGACCTACGGCGACGTGATCGCCTCCTGCTCTCGAAAGACGCTGCGATCCGGGAAGTGCACCACCGGGTGAAGAACAACCTCCAGACGATCTCGTCCCTCTTGCGACTGCAGTCACGACGCGTCGGCGACCCGAGCGCACGTGACGCGCTCCTCGAGGCAGAGCACCGAATTCGCACGATCGCTGCGGTACATGAGATTCTCGCCTCCGAACCAGGCGACCAGGTGCACTTCGCAGAGATCGTGCCGACGCTCCTCCAGCTCGCGCACGACTCGGACATGGCTGATCGCCTGATTACGATGCGAACCGTCGGCGAGGTGGGTGACATTCCCGGCGATGTCGCGACCCCGCTCGCGCTCGTGGTCGCCGAGCTGTTGCAGAACTCCGTCGAGCACGGCTTTCGCCGTGACGACCACGTCGATCCAGCGATCGAGCTCAGCTTCGTGCGAGACGACAGCGGGCTCTCCGTCGTCGTTCACGACAACGGCGTCGGATTTCCCGAGGACTTCGACATCAACGTGACGCGAAGCCTCGGTCTGGCCATCGTCCGGGACCTTGTGCGCACCCAGCTCGGTGGCGTGATCTCGATGCGGAATGAAGACGGCGCGGTCGTGAGCCTGGTCATTCCCCTTCGCTAGGCGTCGCCGGTGAGCAGGTGCGCCCGCAGGTCACCGCTTAGCAGGCTGTCAGGCCACCTTCTCGAAAGCTCGAACCCCGATTGCGAACGAGCTCGGGCCTAGTCCACGAGCCGCGTCGTCGAAGGGAAGGACCACCTGATCGCCTGATGCGGCCGCCAGGCCGGCCAGGTAGAGGACGGGAAGGAAGTGGTCAGGCGTGGGAGAGCAGATCGGGTAGCCGCGATGGTGTTCGAGCTCGTCTGCTTTGTCGGGGTCCGACATCAAAATCTCGCGTGTCGTCGTGACGAAGTCAGCCGCCAGATCGAAGTCGCCTGACTCGTGCGCTGCCGCGTCGGTCGCGCCACCGTTGTGGACGAGGGTTCCGCTCGCGACGATGAGCACGCCCTCGTCGCGAAGCGGTGCGAGCTGTGCTCCGAGCTCGACGTGGTAGCGAAATGGCATCTCTGCCTTCACCGACATCTCAACTACCGGGATGTCCGCGGCGGGGAATGCGTGGGCGAGAATCGTGTAGGCGCCATGGTCGAGGCCCCAGGAGTCGATGTCGAGACCGAGCCAGGTGGGACGGACGAGGTCGACGATGTGCTCGGCGAGCTCCGGATCGCCGGCGACTGGGTACTCATAGTCGTAGAACTCGGCGGGCTGGTAGAAGGCGTCGTGGACCGTCCGGGGCCTCGCCATCGCGGTGACGGCTGACGCGTTGATGTACCAATGTGCGGAGATGACGACGATCGCCCTCGGCCTCGGGAGTGACTGCCCGAACTCGGCCCACAGTTCCGTCCGCTCATTGCTCTCGATCGCCATTCGGGCAGATCCGTGACTTATGAACGCTGCCGGCATTCGTTCGGACATCCTCGCCACCTCCTAGTCAGAGACTTTGCCGTTCTACATCTCCGACGTCGCCCAAACGGTATCGCGTGCCGCCTTCCCAGGTCCCGGTGTCTCGCGCGTCGCCTGCGGCAAAGTGGCAGCTAGCTCGGAGGTTCGTGATCTGGCCGGAGGACGACGGTTGAATCCTCTGGATTGTCGAAGTCGAGATGAAGCGTGAAGGCACGGTCCTCTTCTGGTTCAGAGCTCGCCTTGATGAGGATCGGCGCCTTGTTGGCGCGAGCTCCGTAGATCGCCCGAGCCAGCCCGATCATCGACTGGCCGAGCAGTTGGCCCGCGCTCGAGTGGACGACTCGTCCGGCGACGGTTGCCGGAGGCCGGTCGCGATCCGCGAGCGTGTCGGCGTCGGTCTCGTTCAGCCAGGCGATCCACTGCTCGCTCGTCCAGGCATCGGGGTCATCTGGTGGCACACTGCGCGAAGCGGCGGAAGCATCGTCCACGAAAACCAGAGTACCGATTGGCGAGAACCAGGGCGCAATTGTTCGCTCGCAACCCAACTGGCTGCACCAGCAAGCGTTGTGCTGCTAGTAGCCGTCCTTCACGATGTTGAGCAGCTCCTGACCGTCGGAGAAGCGGTTCAGCTGTTCTGTGATGAGGCGATACGTTCCTCGAGGTCCGTTCTTCGTGACCCCTGCCATGTGCGGCGTGATCAAGATCCCAGGTGCGAAGAAGAGCGGATGTCCGGCAGGGAGCGGCTCGGGATCGGTTACGTCGAGTACCGCGGTGATACGGCCACTTTCGAGCGCTTCGATCAATGCGCCGGTATCGACGATTTTGCCCCTCGAGGGGTTGATTAGGAGGGCGCCGTCCTTCATCTGTGAGAGGAACTTGGCATCGACCGTCTTGGCCGTCTCGGGCGTGAGGGGTAGGAGCACTACGACGACGTCGGCTGTCGGGAGAAGCTCCGGGAGCTCGGCGAAGGTCTCGACGCCCGGCCTT
>DATCDR010000083.1:0-3121 GCA_036510575.1 Acidimicrobiales bacterium
AAGGGGGATAGGGGCGGCGGTGCCGGGTACGCCGTCGATCCGAGCATCGCCGTCGTAACGAACTCGCCCCGAGGGCGTTTGGACTCGGGCGACCGCCATGGTCTCGGTGTTCTCCATCCAGATTCTCACTGACGTCTCGTCGCCGTCGGCTTCGATCAGATTCTCCTCAATTGCGAAGGGACCAACGCCGGCCAGCAGGTTGCCGCAGTTCTGACTATCGGAGACCTCGGCCCGATCGGGCCATACCTGCAAGAAGAGGTAGTCGACGTCAGCGCCGCTGCGTCGCGAGCGCTGCACCACCGCGACCTTGGACGTAAGGGGGTGGCCACCACCCATGCCGTCGATCTCGCGGACGTCCGGCGAACCCATCGCCGCCAGGAGCACCCGGTCCCGAGTCGTGACTTCAGAAGGAAGGTCCTCGGCCCGGATGAAGAGGCCTTTGGAGGTCCCTCCTCGGATCACCGAGCACCGGATCGGTCGCTGCGCGCTCACAAGGGCGGTGATTCCTCGTAACGCAGTCCACGTTGGTTGAGCTTCTCGCGCATCGCGTACAGGTCGAGACCCAACGCACCCCGGGACAAGCGCTCACGTTTCTCGGTCTCACTCTGCTCACGCGCGATGGCGGCATTCAGGACTTCTCCAGCGTTGCTCCGGCGCACCACCACCACGCCGTCGTCGTCGGCGACGATCACGTCGCCGGGCTCGACGTACGCGCCGGCGCACACGATCGGCGTCTGAACGTTTCCCGGGGTCTCCTTGACGGTGCCCTGGGCGCTGATGGTCTTGGACCACACCGGAAACCCCATCAAGGTGAGGTCGGCTACGTCGCGCACGCCGGCGTCAATCACCAGACCTCGCACGCCGTGGGCCACGAGGCTGGTCGCCAGGAGCTCTCCGAAGTAGCCGTCCTCGCACGCACTGGTCGGGGTCACGACGAGGAGGTCACCCGGGCGCGCCATCTCGACCGCCACATGGATCGACCAGTTGTCGCCCGGCGCCACCTCACACGTGAGCGCCGTACCCGCCACTCGCACGGGACGAAAGATCGGACGCAGGCGGGGTGACAGCAGACCGATGCGCCCTTGGGCCTCGTGGATCGTCGCCACGCCAAAGTGACCGAGCGCGTCAACGACGTCACCGTCGGCTCGCGGGGTGTTGCGCACGACTACGACCATGCGGACCTTTCGACCGTCCGGCGAACCTGAAGAAGGGTCGGCGCGACGTGCAGTAGTGTTTAATTAACTGAACAGTACACTACCAATTCGTAGTCGTCCGACATTATTTGTCCTCGCCGAGGAGTCGTGCCGGGCTGGAGGGGGAGCGTGAAGGAGATCCGCACGCAGGTCGCGATCGTCGGAGCCGGACCCGCGGGCCTGTTGCTCGGACAGCTCCTCTCTCGTGAGGGAATCGACACGGTGGTGCTCGAGCAGCGCAGCCGCGAGTACGTGGAGCGACGCGTGCGCGCCGGTGTCATCGAGTTCGGCGTTGCCAATTTGATTGAAGCGGCGGGGGCGGGTGAGCGCATGCGTCGGGAAGGACTGATCCATCACGGTATTGAGTTCCGATTCGACGCGCAATCGCACCGAATACCTCTGAGTGACCTTGCCGACGGACGCTCCATCACCGTCTACGGTCAACAAGAGGTTGTCAAAGACCTCGTCGAATTGAGGATCGCCTCGGGCGCTGCACTGCTCTTCGACACTGACGCGAAGTCGCTGGGTGAGCTCACGGAGGATCGACCATTTGTCGACGCGACGGGCCCTGACGGACCGCTGCGGGTGCGGTGTGACTTTGTGGCGGGGTGTGACGGCTCCTTCGGCGTCGCGCACAGAGCACTGCCCGCCGAGGTGGTGCGACGTCACGAGCGCACCTACCCGTTCTCGTGGCTGGGAATCCTTGCCGAGGCGCCGCCAGCGACCGAGGAGCTTATCTACGGCCGACACGATCGTGGCTTTGCCCTGTACTCGATGCGCTCTCCCACGCTGAGCCGACTCTATTTGGGTGTGGGTCCCCACGAGTCACTCGAGCAGTGGTCCGACGATCGGATCTGGGAGGAGATCAGTCTGCGCCTGGCGACCGACGAGCAGCCTGAGGTTCTGCGAGGGCCCATTCTCGACAGGGGCATCACCGCCATGCGCAGCATCGTCATCGAGCCGATGCGCTACGGACGCCTCTTCCTCGCCGGCGACGCCGCGCACATCGTCCCTCCCACTGGTGCTAAGGGCATGAACCTCGCGCTGGCTGACGTGCGAGTCCTCTTCGGCGCGATGCGCGCTCATTTCCGAGGCGAGGGCGACGCGCTGCTGGAGGCGTACTCCGCTACATGTCTCGAGCGAGTGTGGCGTGCCGAGGAGTTCTCGAACTACATGACCCAAATGCTGCATCCCGTTGCCGACGACGGGTTCGAGAACGGCGTTCAGCTCGCGCGACTCCGTCAGGCGACGCGCACTCGCGAGTCCTCCATCGTTCTGGCCCGCAATTACGTCGACCTCAACAGTCTCTAGAAGGGGTAGACGGGCAAGTCGGCCTGAGCGGTGACCCACTGCGTCTCGGTGTACGCGTCGAGGTTGGCCAGGCCGCCCATCCGTGAGCCGTTGCCTGAAATACCGGTGCCGCCAAAAGGTATGACCGCTTCGTCAGCGACGGTCTGGTCGTTGATATGGATCGCGCCGGTGGGGATCCGATCGGCCAGCTCGAGCGCGCGTAGCCCGTCGCCCGACAAGATGCCCAGCGAAAGTCCGTAGGGGCTGGCAGTGGCCAGTGCCACCGCTTCATCGAG
The DNA here is from genome assembly GCA_036510575.1 of Acidimicrobiales bacterium. Classification (GTDB taxonomy): domain Bacteria; phylum Actinomycetota; class Acidimicrobiia; order Acidimicrobiales; family Bog-793; genus DATCDR01. The sequence continues at coordinate 2,780 of DATCDR010000083.1, forward strand.
TGTCGAGAAACTGACGACTGGGGCGACGGGGCCAAAGACCTCTTCGCAGTAAGCCGGCGCCGTCGTGGGTACGTCGGCCAAGACCGTGGGCCGATAGAACAGGTCCTCGTATGTACCACCGGCCTTGAGCGTCGCGCCCGCGGAGAGCGTGTCGGTCACCATCGAGTGAACCCGGTCACGCTGTCTCGCGTCGATCAGGGGCCCGAGTGCCACTTGACCACTTTTGGGATCACCGACCGGCAGATGGTCGGCGTGCTCGGCGAGCAGATTTGCGTATTCGGCGGAGATCGAAGCGTCGACGATGTGGCGCCCGGTCGTCATGCAGATCTGGCCCTGGTGCAG
>DATCDR010000084.1:0-2887 GCA_036510575.1 Acidimicrobiales bacterium
AATCAGGTCCTCGGGAGCGTCCCAAGGAGGGCACGACACCTGTTGGCCCTTGGCCAAATCCAGCGCGACCGGATCTTCCCCCTCAACTCCGGCTCTTCGGTGCCGGGCTTACCCCCGAGGACCCGATGAAACGCTATGCCCGAGCGCGTCCGTTGGAAAGGCCTTGTTCAACAGGGCCCTAGGAGACTGTTGAAACAACACCGCCCTAGAAAGGCCCAAGTTCTGCAGTTTCGGTCAACTCTCCGCCGGGGACAGCGGTGAGCAAGCATTCTGTACGCCTCTAGCCGCGTTGGTAAAGCGTGCATCCAGACGCGGTACTGTGCTCGGACAACAAGTTAACTTGTGAATTATGGCCAATACAAGCTAACTTGTGCGAAGTGGCGAGATTCCGATCATCGCCGAGAGGGCGCGGAAGCACGGAGTCAAAGACGACGACATCCTCCACGCTTTTGGCAATCCGATCTGGGTAGAGGAGCTCGACGACGCGATGTTGATGTTCGTCGGACCGGACCAAGCTTGCGCGCTCGTCGAGATCGGAGTCGTCGACAGCACTGACGGACCAGTTGTCGTCCACGCAATGGAAGCTCGACCGAAGTATCTGAGGTGATCAAGATGCCGCGAACTGCAAATGAAATCGTGAATCAAGCTGACAAATTGGCCATGCGCTTCGAAGAGCACGAACCCGACGCGGCCAATTTCAAGGAGGGGGACGCCCTCCGACACGTGCGACAGGCCTTTCAGCGTCGAGCGGCGAGCGAGCGTGAGCTCGGCGACGCTGTCCGGGTAGCGAGGGACGCTCGGCACAGCTGGGCTGCGATCGGGTCCATGCTCGGTACGTCCGGAGAAGCCGCGCGCCAGCGCTACGGAAGCCCGCCAGCGACGAGGGGGACTTCCGAGAAGATCGGATCCGCCGAGATTGAATTTCACAGAGAGGTTCTTGCTGGGACAGCCGCTCTGAAGAAGAAGGGCTACGACCCGATCCGATTTCTCGAAATGGTGCACGAATCTAACGGCCGAGCTGCCGCGAAGCGTCTGTTGCGGGACGCGCGAGCATCGGACGGGTTTACTACCTTGTGGGAAATGCACATGCTCGAAATGTCGGTAGAGGCGATGGCGTTGCTCCCGTGGTACTCACCGCTATTCGACCCAGAAGAGCTTGCCACCGCACAAAAGCGTCTCATTGACTATGGCTTTGACCTGAGTTTATATCTCGCTCGTGCCGCGGCGACGCCCCCTGTCTGGGCTCAGTAGACGGATCCCTGCCTCGTATGCCCGGTGGCGGTAGCTACGTGAATCCTCGAGCCAGGGGGTCCCAGCGTGCCGGCGAACGGCCTCCGATGTCATGGGGGATGGGTCGTGCAACGTTTTGGGCTGACCACAGAGACCGCGGCTTGGCACCGCAGCCACGTCCGTACGAGCCGACCGAAACGGCGAACAACTCGAGTAAGCGCGAGAAGCGCGCCGCGTTCGGGTTGACGAGCTTCCACAACTACCGCTTCCGATTTCCCTCTAACGCAGATGGCCTCGCTTGGAATCGCTCGCGCCGATCGACCTCGCAAATACGCCGGCGAATCAAACCCGGGACGGACGACTCTCCTACTCGCCGTTCATCGCCATGCCCTATCCACGAGAGCGGTCGAGGTCGTCGAGCAGCTCGCTGAGTACCTGTTCTTCGTAGATCGCAAAGCCCGCTGACTCCATCGCCTTTGCCAAGCCCGCGTCCCACGGCGATGCCGTCAAGCGGCCCGTTAGCTCGACCGTTCCGAGTCCGGCGGCGATAGCGCGCTTGTAATCAGTGGCGTTGTAGCGCCACGGCGTTGTCATCGGCAGCTTTCGGGCGACCACATTGGCGATCGCGAGACCCCGCCAGTCAAAGTCGCCGTGGTAAAAGATCCTCTGGCCGTGCTCGGCTAGCCGCGCGAGAACGATAAGCGCAGCGGTCGATGGCATCCCATCAACGCAGACGAGTGGTGGCGATGAATCGCCAAGCCGATCCGAGGCCGCCGCCACGACCGCAGGGTTCTCGCAGGCGAAAACTTGGCCACGAACGACCGCTGGCGGCCGCCACGTCGTGACCTGCCGGAGCGTCAGCCGAAGCGGCTCCTTCGCGAAGCCTGGAAGATTCAGCACCAATACGTCGCACGACAGGTCGTCGCAGGCAACGCCCGCGTCGGCCCAAACCCGACGCCAGTCGGCAGCGTCTTGCGGAAACGCCTCTTCGTTGAACCACGTCAGTGCGTGCACCACGAGGGTACCGATCGGTTGCCCACGGTCGAGCGCGTGAGAGTCGCGAGCTACCTCCGCAGCGAGAACCGGTAGACGGTGGTTCGAATCACGGTTGAGCACCGCGAGCACGTCGAGCGCCGCGATGACTACGACAACACCACCGGCGCCTGCGAGGCGGCGATCCAAGCCAGTGCTCTTGACCTGATCGAGCCAACCAGCCAGACGGCCATCGCGCTGTACAGCAGCGTGGGAATAAGCCTCGGCCCATTGCGTGGCCTGTTCTGCCTCCTTCGACGCCTTCGCCGCGCGTCGGTCGACGACCGGACCGCCAAGCCTTGTCAGGACGCCGAGAAGTCCTTCTTCGATGCTCGAAGAGCGCAGCGCACGATCAAGGGTGACGAGAGGCACGCGCAGCGGCGTCCCACCCGCCGGTCGGCGAATTCCGAGCAGTCCCGCGACTGCGTCGGACTCCTCGCTCGTCAGCCCTTTGAGGGTGAGCGGCGCACCGCCTAGGGATAGCCCATTTGTCTCGAGCCTCCGACGGGCTGCCGCCCATAGGGGTGTATATGCTGCGCGATCCAGCAGGCTCACGGAATTACGCCTCGGACATCATGGCACCGTCCCAGCGGACGGCGAACGCTGAGACCCCCTCGAGCGGAGG
>DATCDR010000085.1:0-6652 GCA_036510575.1 Acidimicrobiales bacterium
CGACCTCACAGACATGAACTCGAGCATCCAAGCCGCGCACGACCAACGGGTGGATCCTCCGGCTCATCGCCGCCAACTGGTGGGGCCAGTTCTGATGATCACCGCCGCTGAAAGTGGGGCCAGATCAGGTGATCACACTCAATTGTCCCCGACAACACAACAGACCTATCGGCGAGACATCGAGAAGTACATACTTTCCCGCTTTGCCTCGTATCGGATTGGTCGCTTACCTCCCGGCGAGATCGAGAACTGGCTTATGGACGAGGTTGACGCGGGCTTGCTCCCCGAAGTAGAGGAGGAACCGGCCCGGCCTCCCCGGCCAGAGGAAGTTGCGATACGGACCGTCATGCTCAAGCTCGAAGCACTCGGAAGTCGACTCCCCTACCCTCACCAAAGTCTCGTTCGCGGCGCTCAAGACCTACGCGAGCTGCGCCCTCGCTCAGGGCGGAGTCCGTGGCGCGCCTTCTATCGTCGAGTCGACACCGAGGAATTCCTCGTTGGGTCGGTTGGTCCCTAGGCCGTCGTCAACCCACAGGGTTTCAAACGCAGCGTGCGTCTCGCCGAAGAGCGTCTCGCTGCTTTTCGTGAAAGTGGAGAGTGATGGTGACATCGAACCGCGCAATCTCGGCGGCAGATTCTTTCGACGCGCGCCTCGCCGACGCGGACTTCCAAAACGAATGGGAGCGGTACGCATTAGCGCGTGCTGTTGCGCTCGAGGTCACCAGGTATCGAGTCGATCACAACTTGTCCCAAACCGCCCTCGCTCGCATGCTCGGCATGCAGCAGCCGGCCATCGCCCGCCTCGAGGCTGGCGATCACAACCCGAGCGTCGAGACCCTGATGCGTCTCTCACGAGGACTTGGTATCGATCTCCACATCGACATCACTCCGGAGCATGTCGGAGTCAAGCTGTCGGCGTAGGAGATCAGGCACTCACCTGACGTCTATCGCTGTCCAGCACCTCAGGACTGACCTTGACTGCCCGGAGAGACCCAGGCAGTCAAAACGGAATCACCCTCGTGAAAGTCGTCCGCGACCTGAGGTCTCGACAGAACGAGGAGCAGGCCCGGATCCACAGCGGTTCCCTCGACTGGTCCGCGACAATTCCGCGGAATCGAAGCGGGAGCTCCCTCAGCATTTGGAGCGCCCGCGTGCTCACGAACGTGGGCGAGAGCTCGAACCCGAGTATCTAGCGCCACCAGAACCGATGCCAGGTCCGTCGAGAGGAGTAGGTGGGCCGGGTCTCGGACTTTGAAGGTCGTCGCGGGTGAGCGGCGCCTTATCGGCGCCACTCTCGACGGCATCGCTAGGGGCCGAGAATGGCGCTCTGGAGGTCACCCGTGCAACAGCGCATGGGGGACACACGAGGCACCGGGGCCGGATGTCCATCCGCGGCCGCCACAGACCCGGCGCATGAGGGGGAGCATGTGAGTAGGGTGCTGATTGCAGCACGTCAAACACGAACCCAGGGGGCGAACATGTCGGTATTGGTGAGGTTGTCTGTTTCAGGAATGACGACGGACTCATACGACCAGGTGTCAGGGCAGCTGACGCCCCCTCTTCTGGCCGCGCCGGGATTCGTCGCCCATGTGGGCTTCGTGGTCGACGGCGAGTTTCACGTATCTGAGATATGGGAGAGCCGGGACGACTTCCAGAACTGGTTCGACAACAATGTCAAGCCCAATGTCCCCGGTGTCGGGATCGACGAGGTGAGAGAAGTTCACAACGTCATAATCAAGAAGTAACGTAACTATTCAGGTCGCCGAGAGGCTTTGACGGCAGGACAATCGGCGTTGCCGTAGAAGAAGTTTCGAAACAACCGCGCGACCAGCGCGTTTGCCTGGTCGCGGTGCTCGCGTTTTCCGTGCACACCGACTGAACTGGTGGATGTGGAGTTCGACGAGCCTTCGTATGAGGATTTGAAGGACCAGATCAGAGCGCTCGAGCTCACGAGTGCGCAGCACTTGGCGGTGATCGCCGAGCAGGCGGCGACGATCGCCGAGTTGCAGGCTCGTCTCAGCGATCTCGAGCAGCGAATTCGCCGCAACCCGCGCAACTCATCGATGCCACCGTCGGCCGAGGGTTTCGCCAAGCCTCCGGCGCCGAATCGCGCCGCACGACGCGCCGCGAAGCGTCGCCCGGGCAAGCAGCCCGGATCAGAGGGGAACTATCTCGCGCAAGTCGGCAATCCCGACGTCGTGGTTGTTCACGCGCCGAAGGACTGTGACGAGTGCGGGGCCGATCTCTCAAGGGCCGAAGTCCTCTCCACCGAGCGACGTCAGGTCTTCGATCTGCCAAAGGTCCGCGCCGTCGTCACCGAGCACCGGATCGAGCGGCGCCGCTGCTCGTGCGGCTTCGCAACAAAGGCCCACGTTCCTCGGCTGGCGACCGCTCCTGCCTGCTACGGAGCCGGAGTCCGCGCGCTCGCCTGCTATCTCGCCGTCTATCAGCACCTTCCCTACGATCGGATGGCGAAGCTGTTCGCCGACGCCTTCTCGATCGAGGTCTCGACGGGAGCGCTCACCAAAATGGTCGCCGACGCCGGACAGGGGTTGTCCGGCTTCACCGACGCGGTGCGCGACCAGCTCCAAGGCGCGCCCTTGGTCCACTTCGACGAGACCGGTGGTCGCGTGGCCGGCAGCCTGCACTTCGTCCACGTCGCCTCGAACGCGCTCCTCACCTTGCTCGATTGCCACAAAAGGCGGGGCAACGTGGCGATGGACGCCCTCGGCGTGATCGGCGCGATGTCGGGGATCAGTGTCCACGACGGTTGGACGCCCTATGCCTCCTATACCAACGCCACCCACGCGCTGTGCAATGCGCACCACCTGCGCGAGCTCGAGTTCGTCGCGACCGAATGCTCACAGGTTTGGGCGGCCGAGATGGCGGCACTGCTCGTCGAGATGAAACAGGCGGTGGCGCGTGCTCGCGCGCTCGATCGGTCACGCCTCGACCCCCGCCTCCTTGGCCGCTACCTCGCCCGCTACGACGCGATCGTGAGCACCGGACTTCGTTCGAATCCGCCGCCGACGCGGACCGGAAAGGCCGGTCGTCCCGCGCGGACCAAGCCGGCGAACCTCGCACATCGACTCGACGTCCGACGAGACGACGTGCTCCGCTTCGCCCTCGACTTTCGCGCGCCGTTCGACAACAACCAGGCCGAGCGCGACATCCGCATGGTGAAGCTGCAACAGAAGATCTCCGGGTCGTGGCGGACGCTCACCGGTGCTCGGAACTACTGCGCGCTTCGCAGCTATATCTCGACAATGCGAAAACACGACCACAACGTGCTGAGTGGGCTCCAGCAGTTGTTCGAGGGTCAGGCCTGGCTACCGGGGAGCACCTGAATAGTTACGAAGTAACGAGAAAAACCCAGCCCCTAGGTGGTGCTTTCGGGCGCGTGGCTAAGCGCAATCCGAACTGAGACTTACTGGCGATCGGAGTCTTCGTATCGCGCGTGCGTCTGCCACGGTTCAGCATCCCGGACTGCAGACCTGTCACCGAACACCGGTTAGGTCTGCATTTCCAGTGGACGACGTCCGTACCCTTCGATGAGTTGGCGAGATTGCCCGTGATAGTGATTACGGATGCCCAATACCGAGGAGCGAAAATCGAAGTCGCGATCTCGAATTGCTCACCGAACAGCGCAGTTGTCTTCCGCAAGCCGTGTGCTCCACCGGATAGATCACTTCAGCTCCTTGCCAAGCGTGGCGATAGCGGCCACAGTCCTAGTGGTTTGCTCGGTGGCTATCGGCGCTGGCCTCGGATTTCCCGCAAAGTGGGTCGCGAGTTTTGAAGTCAGCGTCTCCGCCGTGACGCTGGTCATGGTCTTTGCGATTCAACATACCCAAGCTCGCGAACAGGCCGCGACGCAGCGCAAGCTTGACGAATTGATTCGAGCTCTGCCCGGCGCGTCGGAGAAGCTCATGATGCTCGAAGAAGCGCCGAAAGAAGTTATGCGGGAAGTAGAAGAAGGCCAGCGCGATGTCCGCGCCGAACTAGTGGAGGAAGGACTAACGGACTAGGAAAGGGAACGCCGGGTCCGATTTAACAGGGTTCTACGTCGCTGCTCTAGCAGGGTCCTACACCGTGCGCGGGTATCGGCTGTGCTCACCACGACAATCTCCGGGGCCAACTTCGTCTGCAGCTGAACTGAACGGCAACTTCACATGGGTATCGGATCCACCATCGTCGGGGAGGGATCGACCGCCCACGTGACGTTACCGATGGTCACCTAACCGGGCGGGTCACCCTCTTCGAAGGACTCGTCATCAGAGCCAAAGGAGCTACGACTTGACACCGATTACATGTATCAAAACCGGGATGAGGCGGTACCAGCCGGAGTGACTCGCTTCGAACAGGCACATACCGAAATTGGAGGATCGGTAGCGGGCACTAATCGGTTCGCGCTGGGCGTACGATGCCGCCCTCGAACTCAACAGCGGCGGACTCGATCCCGCATGAGGGCCAGCTCACACCGACCGTGACGAGTCCCTCGGGAGGGAGCGGCGCTGCCCAGAGCCAGAGCGTGTCCGCGTCGGTCTCTTTCCGCCAGAAGCGACTGACGACGAGGGCAAAATTCTCCTGCTGATCGCCGCCAGCAAGATCGTCCCGCAGCATGTGGAGGCCGTTGGCGAAGGTCATGCTCACCTGCAGCCCGACGAACCGGTCCGGACGCTCCCAGGGGTCGTGCCTTCGGGGCTGGCGCAGGATCGTTCCAGCGGGCACAACGGGTGGCGGCATTCCACCACTTCGGCGCAGTTCAATCTCGAAGCCGTCAGGGTAGGGAATGACCCGCTCGCACGCGAGCCCGAGCTCCGGTCCGGACCACAGCACGAGTGGCTCGCGTAGCACCGATGGCGGAAGCGGTCGCGGCTTCTGAGGAATCTGCTGATCGTATAACGCTGGCGGTCTGCCACCTACCAATGCCATGCGATACCGATCGGCCACGTTCGAATCCAGCTCAACGTGAGGTTCTCAACGAGGCTCGTCCACCGACTTTCGTGAGACGCGATATAGCTGCGAGAGGATCTATGGATCAACTGGGTGGACATCGTGCTGCTAGTCCTCGTCGCTATTGCCGGCATCCATGGCTTGCGCCTCGGTGCCGCCATCCAAGTTCTCTCCTTCGGCGGATTCTGGCTGGGACTCTTCATCGGAGCCCTGCTGGTCCCTTCACTGGTCGGCCGGGTCCACACCACCGCGAGCAAGACGGTCATCGCGGCGGTCGTCATCTTCGGGATGGCCGGGATCCTCGGCGGAGTCGGCCGCTTTCTCGGCTTTCACTCGAACGTCGCGCTCCGACGGATCCACCTCGGTCCCGTCGACAAGGCAGCGGGCGCCGTCGTTGCGATGTTCGCCACCGTTGTCGCGGCCTGGCTTGTGGCCGGAATCCTGACCAACAGTCGGTTCACGTCCCTCAACTCGGCGGTGGCCAACTCGCACATCCTTCGGGCCACCGACAAGCTTCTGCCGGCGCCGCCGACGATCTTCTCCCGGATCGAGTCCTTCCTGGAATCAAAGGGATTCCCAGTCGTTTTCGCGGGCTTGCCCCCTGAAGTCGCTCCTTCGGTTACTCCCCCGAGCGATTCGGCAATCTCCGCTGCGGTGGCCGCCGCCGCCCCGTCGACGGTCAAGATCGAAGGGTCAGGATGCGGGGTAATCCAGGAGGGCTCCGGCTTCGTCGCGGCGCCGGGGCTCGTGGTGACCAACGCTCACGTCGTGGCCGGCATCTCTCGCCCGTTCGTGATCGACCAGTACGGTGACCACCCGGCGACGGCTGCCCTTTACGACTCACGGCTCGACATAGCTGTGCTTCGCGTACCTGGTCTTCGCGACCCGCCCGCGTCATTGCTAGCGGGTGCCGCGCTCGCAGGGCGCGGCAGCACCGCGGCGGTGCTCGGCTATCCCGAAGGAGGTCCGTTCACAGCGGTGCCAGCAGGCATTGCCGACGCCTTCGAAGCGATGGGGCTCGACATCTACGGCAACGCCACGGTCACGCGAGAGATCTACGAGCTTGACGCGGTGGTTCAACCCGGTAACTCGGGTGGTCCCCTCATCGCCTCCGGTGACGCAGCCGACGGGATCCGCGATGGCACGGTTTTGGGAGTCGTGTTTGCCCGCTCGACCACTGACTCCGTCGTCGGCTACGCGCTGGCGCTGCCCGCAGTGAACAAGGACATAGCGATGGCAGAGTCCTCCGACTCGACGGTCACCACGGGAGCCTGCGCCGCGGGCTGAGCCGGCCAAGAACGGCGGCTACCCAATACGCGCCTGGCCGTGTCAGGACCACCCGCGAGGCGATGATGGTGGCGGTCTAAGCGCTCCTTCGCGACGAGCCGGAGACCCCCACCTATCAATGGATGGAAGGGTCAACCGCCGGAGTGACACACCTCGTAGATAGGCTGATTGGCATGAGCAGCCTGGAGAGTTCGAATCTGGTCGGACGGCGTGAGGGCGCGAGCCGCGAACTGGACTCGGAGGACCGGTCGTGGCTCGACGAACGACTCGAGGAGTACCGCGAGTTGCTCACGTATCTCCACGATCATTGATTTGGCCCTCGCTCGATTTCGCGGTAGAGCTCAATCGCGCTGTACGACGCGAGGACGAATGGTTCGATGAACCCGACGACCTGGATCGACTGAGTCGGGCG
>DATCDR010000086.1:0-11347 GCA_036510575.1 Acidimicrobiales bacterium
CTTGACCGACGCAGCTTCCGGTGGTTTGGACTCCCCGCCTGCACGACGAGTCCGGAGGGCCAAACCTCCATCACTGGCACAGCACAGGATTCGTGCTGGCGACCTTCTACGTCACCATCACTCCTCCTTTCATGGACACACATCGGCGGCTACTACGACCTGGATTCCATCGACAATTGCCCCTGCGTTTTTGCTTCGTCGAGGACGACTAGAACATGGTCGTATGGCCGAAGTGCAACTCGAAGACCCGATCCTGCTCGCCTGGAGCGTCGCCGACAGCATGGGGGACGAACACGTGGGCGTAGAGCATCTGTTCGTCGCGCTGCTCCACGGCAGGCCCGATGCCACGGCGAGCGAGGTTTTACTTGGCGCAGGACTCGACGCTGAACAACTGGAGGCGTGGCTTCGAGCGAAGCACTCAACGACCGAACGACGACAGGACGACGCACACCATGACAAGCCCGAGACTTCGTTCTGGGGAAGGACCATTCATCCGACTCCGATCCTCACCCAGACCATCGGCTTCGCCGAGGGGTTTGCCGCTGCTCATCAGGCCGCAGCGCCCGCTTCCACCGATCTACTCGTCGCCCTGTTGTGGGACGACCGCAGCAGGGTCGGAGCGATGCTTCGTACCCAGAACCTCACCAGGGAGGCGATCGTCGCCGCTTTGGTAGAACAGGGCCTTCCGCTTCCGATCGCGGCCCTCCCACCGTTACCTCTTCCTTGGCACGGGATGCATCGCGCCGACATCCCGCGTGAGTCCTTGCGGACAGTGCTTGACGCGCTCAAAGATCGCCACCCGCCTGGCTCCGAGTTCCGCTGGGGCTTCAATGCAAACGGGGAATCCACATGGATCATCGCGGAAGCAGGAATTGATCTGAGGACACTTGTCGTCGAGGTCACAGGTGAGCTGCCGCTCAGGCAGTCGACTGTTGGTGACGAGCAAGCTTCTGCGGAGTCGTGATTGCGTCAACGTCCTGAGCCCGGTGTATCGACAATGCGCTTCTGGAGTCCGGTACCTACTCGGCGGCTACTACGACCAACTCGAAGAGGTTTCGGACACTGCCCATGAACTCCTGCGTCTTTAGCTGTCGACACGACCGTGTTGCGAACTAAGGCGAGTTGTGCCGAAGGCGACGACGCCAAACAGCCAGTAAGAAGGTCCTCCCTTGTCATCGGCTCGGGTCGTCCGCGAAGATTTCTGAAATAAGTCGACTGCTCGCAACACTTACTCGCTGACGACGAAAGATGTGGCGGGGGATGTCGGACAACACCGGGCAGGAAGAGCAGTTCCGAGTGCTCTACCAACAGACGTTCTCCCGGATCGCCGGGTTCGTCACCAGACGGTCACGGTCACCCGAGGATGCTGCTGATGCCATCGCAGAGACCTACCTCACTGCTTGGCGTCGATGGGATCAGGTTACGGAAGGAGAGGCCGCGCTCTACTGGCTGTACAAGACAGCTCGCTTCGTAATCGCCAATGACCAGCGCGCGACGCGGGCACGCTCGGCGCGGGTCCAACGTCTCGCCATTGAACTCGCGAGGATCGCGCCAGCGGCGAACTCATTGTCTGAGGATGAGCGACTCGATGCGCTCGCCGCCCTTGGGCAGCTTCCACCTAAATGGCGGGAGGTCGTTCTGCTAAATGCCTGGGAAGGCCTCAACGTCACGGCGATAGCTGAAGTGCTCGGGTGCACGCCGAATGCCGTTCGCGTGCGCCTCCACCGAGCGCGACGCCTCCTCAATCAACTTCTCACAGCCGATCCGGTCCGCCCTCAGATAAGTGGTACTCAGCCGGCCAACCCCTCACCCGCAGGAAATTGGAGCTGCAATGTCGAACTATGAATTCGACCTCATCGAAAAACTTTCGCCGATCAGCGACGAGCGACTCGCCGAAATCGCCAGCTTGGAGATCGTCCGCGACCTGCTCGACGAGACCATTGCCGAAGGCGGAATTCCAATCGGTCGACTGCCGGCGGCTCGCACACTCGGGTCCGCTCGGCGAGGCCGAATATCGGTGGCTCATCAACCGCGGGCGCGAATCCTCGCCGCGATGGTGGTCGCCGGAGTCGTGGCGTTCGCGTCGATCGCACTCGCGACCAATGGCACTCCTCTGCTCTTTCCTCGGGGCGTAAGCACCGCCGCCGCTAAGACCGGGACCACTTCCCACCGCGCTTGGCGCCTCGCAAGCATGATCACCCATCAAGCACTCGCCGAAGGAGCGCTTTCCGCCGCTCCCGCCTCGATGCTCTCGTGCCCAACCGAGACCCAGTGCTACGCCGTTTCGGACCCACCCATCACTCGGTTCGGCAATGTGCACGACTATCTGATGGATCTCGGCCCCGGGAGTGTCGGCGTCTCGAGCGACGGCGGTAATAGCTGGACGAATGAGCCGCTTCCGGCTGGCGTCGTATTGACCACTCCGCTTGTCTGCCAAGGAGCGAGCGACTGCACTGCCGGGGCCGTTCTCCTCCAGGGAGGTCAGACCATCGCCCAGGTAGCTCCCGAGGACACATCGACACAGATCGGATTGCTCTTGGGTGCCAACGGGCAGGCATCTCCAGCGAATTGCAGCGTTGAGGGGAATGTTGGACTATCCGAGGATCAAACGCTCGCGGCGTTGGCGGATTTCAGTTCGATCGTGTCAGCGGTCCTCGCGGCACCGACGACGAACTCATGCGCTTCCAGCATCGCCACACAAGTCCGCTTCACTATCGCTTACGCGGGCTCGTCGCTCCTTGGGGCCGAGGGTCTCCCTCCACTGCTTAGTAGCGGACCTGTGATGTCGAGTGCCTCGATCGATCCTGTCGAGCAGAGCCTCCAGTCGATGACCCTCTACGGAACCTCGGACGCGACTGCCGCGCTGGAATCGACCACCGACGGAGGGGCGACCTGGAGCACGGTGCCACTCCCCTCGGACACTGGACCCCTACTGAGCCTTACGTGTCCGACGAGCTCGACATGCATGGGGATCGCGTTGACGACCACGAGTCTCAGCGGAGAGCTGCCCTGGACGATCACCCCGTCTCACGGCAATGTCGACCCGGTCGAGTTCATCGAGACCGTCGATGACGGCGCGAACTGGACGACGTCAAGCTTCCCCGGATCAAGCGACGCTCCCTACTCGCTCACCTGCTCGGATGCATCGACCTGTCTCGCTGTCGGCAGCGTGATCGGCGCAAACGGTGGATTGTCCTATGCGCAGGAAGGGCTAGTGCTGCAAACGACCGATGGCGGCTCGACCTGGGGGTCGGCGACGATTCCGTCGGGCCTCGAAGTCGTGGGCCAGGCGACCTGCCCATCCCCGACGGCTTGCTTCGCGATTGGCGACACTGCATCAGCTCCGGTGGTGCTCTCGTCGATCGACGGCGGATCGACATGGACCATGTTGTCGGTCCCGTCGACGGTGAGCTCGATTACTTCGATCAGCTGCGCGACGCCGACGAATTGCTCGCTCAGTGGCCGCCTTCCTGGCGGTGTCAACTTTGGCCGGGGAGCAGGGCCCGGTGGCTCATTCGTGGCAGGTCCGAACGGTGATTACAGCCCAGTCGATGGTCCCGGAAGCGGCCCAGCGATGATCGCGTCGACCACCGACGGTGGATCGGCGTGGTCGATCCAGTCCTTTGGCTGGCGAGAGGCGAACGGGAACCAACTCGTCGCGACCGAGCAGGTGGTGTGCTCCCCGTCGGACGCGTGCGTCGCTATAGGTGGAAGCTCGGGCTTCTCGACACCAGTATTGACCGGGTCATCATGAGTCGCGGACTGGTCCCATTTTGAACAAGTCCCAGCACGTCCCATGTCGCGAGCTGAGATCACCGGGAGTCGTAGTAGCGATCAACTAAGACTTCGGACGCATCTCTCGTAGTTGCGCACGCTCCCAGCAACTCCGAGCCGGCATGTTGAGCCAAAAGAGCGGAACATGCGCCTACGCTCGCTGCGCGAACGCCGGACGCGTGTTTTCCGCTTAACGCGAAACTCGATCAAGAATCGCCTTCAAACTTGTGGACCGACGCAGTTGCTCTTTGCGTCAAGGGAGCAGCGTGAAGGCGTCGACGTGTCTCGGTCGCACGACAGTGAAGTGTCGACGATCGATGGTCATCACCGTGGTCACCCCGAGCCGTCCCACGACGGCAACGACCGAGGCATCGACGCTGCCGAGCGGTAGGTCGGCATACTGCACGACGAGCTCGGCCATGCGCGTGATGTCGCGATCCTCAAGGTGCTCGACGCGAATCTCAGGGGCTGCAAGGGAGGATGAAACGCGGCCTCAGCATGTGGCCCGAGGTTTCGCTCGATCAAGAACGAAGTCTCGATGAGGACGCTGACCGGATTGACAAGCTGCTCCGTCGCGTTCTCGAACTCGGCGACGGATGCGGCGTGGTGAGTATCACGGACATCGGCTGCCGCGTAAAGCGGGCCGGTATCGACAACGATCACGCGCCGAAGTCGCTACGCAGAATCTCTTCAGCTCTCTCGGAGATGTCACTCCGGCCACTGTCGCCGAGCGCGATGAACCCGAACTTGTGCGGAGTCGGCTGCGGGGCAGGCCCGACGAGCGTGGCGACCGCGTCGGACGCGAGCTGCTCCGACGTCGTGTGCTCACGCTCGGCGCGCTCAGCAAGACGTTCAGCGACATCGTCGGGGATACGTACGTGTAGCTCGGTCACGACGTCAACATTACCGCTCGCCTGCGCGGGCACCGGGTGCCAGTTCATCAGTTCATCACCGACCTGTGGGATGCGTCGCCTGGTGCACGGCGCGGAGCTTCGCGATCGAAACCCGTAACGGTGGAGTCGGATATTGCAACTGCAAGGAATAGCTGTGGATGAGAGCCCGGATGACAACCGTCCGGTCTGTGGACGACTCGCGCAGCTCGCCGGCGATCGCGCGCGAGGTATTCAACTTTCGATGCGGCGACCGACCTCTGCCGCATAGCGCGTCCAGTCGCCGCTGCTCGCGTGTTGCCACTGCACGGCCACGCTGATGTGGATGCCGAGCAGGCGCGAGAGGAGGGCGGCGGGCAGCTCGGCAGCAAGTCCGAACAGGGCCGTCGAGCGGGTGGCTCCAGATGGCACCCCGAGCACGTCCAGCCGCTCCACAAGACGGCTTGCACTGATCGGTCGGCCGGGCTGGCCACCGGGGAAGAGCCAGGGAGAAGTCCCCTGGTCCCCGAGCAAGGCATGGCCATGGCGACTCGCGACGAGATCGAGCACGAGCGCGTCGAGCGGGGAAGGGAGCACGATCGGCACGGTGCCGAGACGCAGGCGGACGGCACCGTCGTCGCGGCGCTCAACGTGCGCGACGCTGAGGCGGCTGATCGCGACGGCCCGTTGCGCGTAGAGGAGAACGAGGAGGCCGGCGACTCGGTCGCCGACGTCGACCGTCGTGTCGTCGAGCAAGCTTCGAGCCTTCGCGAAGTGGGCTTCGGCGTCGATCGGTCCAGAGGGGCCGCCCCAGCGCTCGGCCGGGAGCTCGAGGGCCGTGAGCCTCTCGCGAGCTGCCCAGCGGACGAAGTGCCCCACCGCTCTTCGGTGGGTGATCTCGTCGGAGGCGAGCCACTCCTCGAGGTCGCCCTGCCGGGCGGTGGCAAGGGTGAGGCCGCGTCCGGCGAGCCAGTCGAGCAGCGCAATGGCCGCCCGGAGGTGGCTCTTGACAACGGCCGTCTGGGAGTACGTGGTCTCTGCCGCCTTCCCTCGGTGACGCAGTCGCCGAAGCAGATGCCAGATCCCATAGCGCCGCAGGAGGTGCTGCTCGTCATGATCCTGACGAGCCGCGATGGTCGTGGCGATGAAGCGCTCGAGACGGGCCATCTGCTCGTCGCGAGATGGGAGCGCTCCGGTCACAACGAGCACCGACCGCAGGTGCTCAACGGGTTTCGAGCCGCCGAGCTCGTCGAGGGCGGCGTGGGTGAGCCTTCGCTCGCCGCGTGCGAGCTCACGAAGGACCGCAGCGCTCTTGTCCTTGGATATGAACCCCTTCACGGTGTCGGGCCGTTCGGAGTCGAGGAGGCTCTGAAAGAGGACCTGCAGCTCGGGGAGGATCGCCCCGTCATCGCCGCTCAGCAGTTCGCGGACCTGAGCCTCGAAACCGCAGCGGGCACATGGGCCGGCTCGCAGCTGGGCGCGGTTCCCACAGCGCGGGCAGCGCTTGAGGAAGGTCGGGTCCGGTCGGGTGCATGACGCGCACAGGGGCTTGTCGGTGGTGCCGCCCCGGAGTGGCCGCACCTCTTCGCAGCTGCTGCAGCGGATCCAGCGCTTGCCGCACGGCTGGCACCACGGCTCACCTGTCGTCTTCGAGATGTCGCACGGGCGAAAGTTCCCACAGATCGCGCACGTCTGCTCCTTCATTGGGCGGCAGTTCGGACAGAGCGGCCCGTCGGGCGATCGCACGCTCACTGGACGGCGACGGCCGCAGCTGATGCAGAGCTCCTGATTTGCAGGATCGGTGCTCAAGCAGTGCGAACAGAGAGGGCGACTCTTCTCGTCTCTCGTCGCGGGTTGGGAAACAGCGCCACAACGCCCACAGGGGACGGCCTTCGCCTTCGCCTCGCAGTTGCGGCAGCATCGCAGTCCCTCCCGCATCTTCGAGAGCGTCATCACCCGCCCGCAATGCGGGCAGGGCGGCCGGACGATCGTCGTCGCCCCAGCCTCGAGGAGCGCGTCGATGAGGCGCAGCACCGAAGGGACCGGTGACGCTGCGCCGGCACCGGTGAGCAGGCCCGGTTGGTCCTCGAGCGCCCAGGCGAGCTGCCGGCGCTGCCCCGCCCGGGAGGTGACCACCGAGACGGCGGCCTGGACGACCTCTTTCGGAATGGTCGGGTCCACCGACGCGAGCACCGCGCAGATGGACTCGGTCGGATCGCCATCGTCAGGCGGACACGAACTACAGCGTGGCCGCCCCTCGCGGTCGCGTGCGAACAGCTGCCGGTAGTTGCCACAGCTCGCGCACTCGACCGGCTCTGATACACAAGGCGCGCAGTACCAGTCGACGCCGCGGCGCTGGAGCGTCCGCAGCGCCTTCGTACAACGCGCGCAACGCGGCACTGAGATCCGTTGCGCACCTCCTCGTTGCAGCGCGATGAGGAGGTCACCGACCGACCGTGGGGCGGGTGAGCGGCCGTCTTGGAGCATCGTCGGGCGGGCGGCGACGGCCTTGGCGAGCTTTCGCTGCTTCGCCCTCCCACCAGCGACCGTCTCGACGACCTTGCGCACCTGCTCGGGCGAGAGGGCGTCTTCGACCGCCTCGATAGCGGCGCAGAGGACGCCGATCGGATCGGCGATCACCGGATCGGAGGCGGGCGGGCTCATCTGCCCGGCACGATGCGCGCCCTTTTCGGCCGGAGCGGACCGATCCCCTCGTCGCCGCTTGCGGCTCGTGCCTTCCTCGTCGGTGGCTTCGCGGCGTCGACCGGCTCGATGAGCTCGGTCATCTCGCACTCCAACAGGTCGAGCAGCGCCATCAAGATCTTGAGCGAGAGCCGCTCCGGCCGATCGACGACGAGTCGGTAGACCTGGCTCGTCGAGAGCGTGATGCCGCGCTCTTTGAGCGGCGCAAGCAGATCGGTGGTAGCGAACATCTCCCGGGCGGCCATGATCTGGCGAAGGTTCCAGCGGTAGTCGAGCTTGGCGGGCGTCATCGCGTCTCCTCCTTGTGGCGAGGGGCAGGCTTGTGGCGAGGGGCGGGCTTGTCAAGGACCGGAGCGAGTGCCCGGCGGAGTGCAGCGTTCATGAAGTCGCCGCTTACGTGGGTGTAGATAGCGGTCGAGGCGTCGGACTCGTGGCCGACTTGGACCTGGAGGAAGCGGCGGTCGACCCCCTGCTCGGTGAGGTGGCTGACGTAGGAGTGGCGCAGGCTGTGGGGAGTGAGGGCGGCCGGGAGCGAAAGTGCCTCGCGATAGGCCGAGAAACGGTCGTTGATCTCGGCGGGTTGGAGCCGTCCACCCCGCTCGGTGACGAACAGCGCCGGGTGCTCCCCGGCCCCGAAACGTGGCCGGATGTTCTCGACGTAGTCGGCGACTGCCTCGACGGCCCAGTCCATCACCGACAAGACGTTCCGCCGCCGCGGCGGGCCGCCGCGCTTGGCCTTGCCGTAACGGACGTGCAAGGTGCCGAAGCGGCCGAACGCCGGCGCCTCGGGGTTGTGCCCGAAGTCGACGAGGTCGAGCCGAGCGGCCTCGGTGCGCCTGAGCCCCCAGCCGTAGAGGACCTTGAAGAGCGTCGCATCCCGGTAGGCGGTGAGCACGCCCTTGCGGCGAGCAGTGACCGCCCGGGACACCTGGGCATCGCAGTAGTCGAGGAACCTCTGCAGCTCGTCTCGGCTGAACGGCCGCGCCTCGGGGTTCCCCTCGTAGTCACTGAGATGGGCGATCGTGTTCCACTCGTGGCAGATGGCGACGGGGTAGACGCCCTCACCGAAAGACTCCTCGCAACTGTGCGCCCAGCCGTAGCGGGGATCGGTGAGGTAGTCGCCGAACAGCCGGAGGTCGACCTGGTAGCCGCGGATCGTCGAGGGCGCGAGATGCTTCTCTCCGGTGAGGCAGAGCGTCCACTCCTCGACGTGGCGAGGCCCCCAGCGCCAGGGGTACTCGTTTGCTTCCGCGGCGAAGCGGCGCACGAGGCGCTCGCGGGCCTCGATCGTCTCGGCGCGCAGCCCCCGGGCGACTTGCTGGGCCCGCCAGCCGCGCAGCATCGCCTCGAACATCGCGTCCTCGGGACGAAGCTGGGCCACTCCCGAGACGAGCTCGAGCTGTGCAGAACCTGCGAGTTCGCCGCGTGCCATCGAGTCTCCATCTCTCCCGTTTGAGGCTGGAATCGTGCACTAAGTGGGCTCTACTCGCAAGTGGGCAGGTCAGATCCTGTGCACAAAGCGGCGAGTACACCTATTCCGGCAAGCCCCGGATCAGGCGACCAGGAGTTTCACGCCCGCCTGATGCAATTCCCGAGAGTTCGTGTAGATCGCCGTCGTCTCCAACTTCGCGTGGCCGAGCATCTCCGCGACGTAGCGGATGTCGGCCCCGCCTTCGAGCATGAGCGTGGCAGCGGTGTGCCGAAAGAGGTGACAGCTGCCCCGCTTTTTGGGCGCGCCGGCACGGACGTAGGCTGTGACGGTCCGACTCAACCAGTCGGCGCAGATCGCTTCGCCGGTATTGGCGAGGAACAACGTGTCGGAGTCCGCTGCGACGAGCCGGGGGCGGACGAGCTCGCAGTAGCGGGCAACCCACGAGAGCGCCCGCGGGCCGATCGGGACGTAACGGTCACGTGCGCCCTTGCCGTGTCTGACGAAGAGGGTGCCGCGATCGTGATCGATGTCCCAGACCTTCAACGCGATCAGCTCGGCGCGGCGAATCGCCGTCGAGTAGAGCACCTCCAGGATCGCCCGGTCGCGAAGGCCAAGCGGAGTGGTGATGTCGGGTCCGGCGATCACCGCCTCGGCTTCGTCCGCAGACAGCGTTGCCTCATGGAGTCGGTGCTCGGCCTTTGGCAACACGATCCCGGCCGCGGGATCTATCGGGACGAGACCGTGGCTCACCATGAAGGAGAAGAAGCCCTTCACCGGGATGATGCGCTGAGCCTGGGTTCGAAACGACAGCGGCCCGCCGTTGGCCTTTCGATGGAGGAAGAGATGCCGCTGATAGGACTCGAGGGCGGAAAAGGTCACCGCTGAGGGTTCGGTGACATCTCGACTCTCGAGGAACTCGACGAGATCGGCAGATGGTGCGCCCGGTGCCCACCTCGCCATCGTCGAAGCCGACGTTCACCGCGGTGCGTGGATCGATCCCCGCGCCGGGAAGGTAACGCTCACGGCGTACTCGAACGAGTGGCTCTCGCGACGACCCGACCTTGCCGTTCGAACCATCGAGCTCTACCGCTACCTACTCGACGACCACATCCTCCCGACGCTTGGCTCGGCGACACTCGCGGCCCTGGCACCCTCGAAGATCCGGGGCTGGCAGGCAAAGCTCGCGCAGGCACACCCGAGCACTGCAGCGAAGGCGTATCGACTCCTCTCGAGCATCATGCGAACCGCTGTCACCGACGGGCTGCTGCTCGCTTCGCCGATGACCGGCGCTCGTCCCATCGTCTCTGCTGAAACTCGCTAAAAGCTGCCCGACTGCGTGGAAGTTATTCCATTAGAAGTGCTGGTAACGGTCCAATTGTCACCTGCTGGGTCATGAGCCGTCCCCCTGCCGCGGTACTGAGAGGTTATGACCCCGTTCGAATAGGCAGCGGGAACACTGTGCCCTGATTTCATCACGGTCGTATAGGTGATCCAGGATGCATTTGACGACTTTGTCTGCTTGAGTACGCCAGCTGGGAAGCTGTTGGATTGGCTGTTGTAGCTGACACCGGGAGTGGCCGCAATCTTGACGGTGACCGTCATCGAAGTAATGGAATAGCCATTTGCAAAGCGGAGGAGATCCTGTCCGCCGGATGCGCCATTGGCGTAGAGGTTTTCAGCAGGAGTAATCGTCACCGCATTTGTCGCTGGCACAGTTGTTGTCTTCGTAGACGTCGAGGTGGTCGTTGTGGCACCGGGCACGGTGGTTGTAGTCGTGCTCGCTGGCACGGTGGTTGTAGTCGTCGTAGACGTCGAGGAAGTCGTTGTGGCACCGGGCACGGTCGTCGATGTTGTTGACGTTCCTGATCCGGATGAACCAAATGCTGCGGTTAACTCTGCTGAATACGCGGGTGTGTCATACGCGGCGGCCACGGCGGTCGGCGGCGCAGCAACCATAACTACCCCTGAGAGGATCGTGATCGTGTAGTAGGTGCTGCTGGGAAAGGATTGTAGGTAGCCCCCCGAGACCAGATTTGAGGCCGTTGGCGCTGCGACCGTGTTCGAGCCTGGTACGTAACCGGTCTGCATGTCGTATGCCTCGACCGCGAGGTTGACCGTTCCGGCGTCAGTGTTGCAGGCGGCCGCGGCACCTGCTGCGGTGACGCCACCAAGGGCGAAGACAACGATTCCTGAGAGTATGCCCAACACGACGATGACGATGAGTAGCTCGAGCAAGGTGAACCCGTTCTCCTCGCCGGTCCTCAATCTCTTTCGTTGTTTCGTAGCAAGTTTCATGGCTACTGCTCGAAAGCCCTTCTCGCCGGCGTACAGGACCCCGCTTCGCGAACGCTTCTCACGTATGCGACGTTGCGGTCGCTATGTTGAGTTACGCAGTTCTGTTACGGATTATCTAATGCCAAAGTTGAGAAAACTTTTCGGCGAGGATGCCCCGAGTTCCGTGGAACTTCGGTGGCGGCCCTGATGTTCAGGCTGCGTCTTCCTCCTTGTTGTAGTCGACCGGTGTGACACCCGCAGCAACGTAAGCGTCGAGCGCCTTGCGCAGTGCCGG
>DATCDR010000087.1:0-13137 GCA_036510575.1 Acidimicrobiales bacterium
AACCTCGCCCGACTGGCGAGCCTGGGTTCAGTCAGAGCCCCGGTGAAGCGTGGAGCCGAGCATCAGACTGAGCCGTGCTCAGCAGCTGGCGAAGACACGCGAAAGGGAGGTCCGGCAATCGTGTTGGACCGAACAACTCCGTGAGGAGTGCAGCGTGAGTGGACTCACCATTGCTCACTCAGCTGCAACGGCATAGGCGCATGTGTCGCAGATGCCGAGAACGTCGAGGCGGTGGCTATGTGACTGGAATCCTTCGGCGCCCGCGAGCTGGTCAATCGCCCGGATAACGTCGTTTTCTAGCTTCGACGTCAGCGTGAAATCGATGACCTTTCCGCAGTTGATACAGAGGAAGTGGTGGTGGTGCTCGGTCAGGTCCTCGGCGAGCTCGAAACGTGCGAACTCGTCGTGGGCCGCGATTCGTCGCACCAGTCCTGCCGATTCGAGGTCGACGAGATTTCTGTAGGCGGAGCTTCGTGGCAGATCGGGAATCCGTTCGGCGATCTCGGCGATGCTTACCGGATGCCCGACGCTTTCGAGAAGCTCGATAATCGCGCGGCGTCCATGGGTATAGCGCTGGTCAGCTCGTCGAAGTCGCGTCTCGACTATCGCGTGCAGGTCATCATCGACTTGGTGAGCTCGCATACTGTCTCGCTGCTCTCGTAGGCCTTAACTGCGATCGCCGTGTACATGATGGCGCACTGCAGGGGGGAGGACGGTGCTACCAACACAGCTCCGAACTGCGAACCGGGCTCCGAGACTCGTCCGTGACCCAGCTCCGACGGGTTCGGGCACCATCAGCGTACGAGTTCGAGTTCGAGGCCGCGCCGCGTCAACGTCATCGCTGTTGCGAAATGGCGTAATAGAACACTTCACGGTCGAGATCATCTGGGCACACCATCACCTCGAGTCTGGCAGTGATTGCTCCGCGGACAGAGATTTGAAATGAGACTTAGTCTCAGTCTAAGGTTCTGGCATGGTCCAGGCACGGCGTGCAAGCCCTTTCCCTCCGGGCGCGCACCGCGTCGTGCTCGGCGTCCTCGAGACGCTCGCGATCTCCGCACTGCTCGCGGTCGCACTCGGTGTACCTGTCGGCGCAACGCAGTTGCGGGCCTCGACAAAACGGTCGACGGTCGCCAGTAACGCACGGGTAATTACCGCCGTTGGAGCCGAGAACGAGTACGCGGACGTTATTCGACAGATCGGTGGGCGTTTTGTCCGCGTCACCTCTATTTTGAACAATCCCAACATCGATCCACACACGTTCGAATCGAGCCCGAGCGTCGCGAGCGAAATTAACTCTGCTCAGCTGATCGTTCAGAACGGTCTCGGTTACGACACCTTCATGAACAACCTCGAGTCTGCGACCTCCCGCACGGGTCGGAAGGTACTTGTCGTCCAAGATCTGCTCGGGCTTCCCGATGACACAGCGAACCCGCACCTTTGGTACAACCCAGCCACCATGCCGGTGGTAGCACTCGCTCTTGCCAGGGACCTGGCTGGCTTCGATCCTTCCCAAGCAGCGTATTTCGAGGCCAATCTCAAAACGTTCGTCGAGTCGATGACACCGTGGCTAAGCGCCATCGTGGCTTTCAGCGCGAGGAATCCGGGCGTCTCCGTGGCAACGACGGAACCGGTTGCGGACTACCTACTCCAGGCACTCGGCGCGAACAACCGCACCCCGTTTGGCATGCAGGCCGACATCATGAACGGCGTGGACCCATCCCCTCAGGACATCGCCCTCGAGGACCATCTCTTTAGCAAACATGAAGTCAGAGTGTTCATCTACAACGAGCAGGTCGTTGACTCACTCACGGCTTCGTTCAAGAGCGCAGCTGTACACGCAGGCATTCCGATTGTCGGCGTCTACGAGACCATGCCGACGCCTGGCTATGACTACCAGTCGTGGATGCTCGCCGAGGTCCAGACAATTGAGAAGGCGGTCTCGGGGAAGACCTCGACGGTGAACCTGTGACTCGGGGAGCCGCTGAGCTCGGGGCCGAAGCGGTACTTCGACTCGACGGCATCGACGTCTGGCTCTCTGGTCGTCAGATTCTCGACGGTGTCTCATTCGAGCTGCGACCTGGCGAGTTCACTGGTCTCATCGGCTCTAACGGTGCGGGCAAAACGACGCTCTTTCGGGTCATCCTCGGGCTACAGCGGGCAAACTCCGGCACCATCTTCATTGACGGCGCGGCGCGCGAGCGCCCTAGCCGTTCAATCGGCTACGTGCCGCAGAAGGCGTCGCTCGATCCGGACATACCGCTTCGCGCCCGTGACCTTGTCGCGTTGGGAATCGACGGCGATCGACTCGGCATTCCGCTTAGGTCAAGAAAGCGCACTGCATTGGTCGACGAGATGTTGCGAGCGGTCGCCGCCGAGCGATTCGCAGACGCTCGCGTCGGACAGCTCTCTGGGGGAGAGCAGCAGCGTGTGCTCATCGCTCACGCGTTGATAAGTCAGCCAAGACTTCTCCTGTTGGACGAACCGCTGGCAAATCTCGATATCCGCAGCGGTTACGAGATCATCGCGCTCCTTCACCGGATCGCGAAGGACCAGAACGTCGCGGTCTTCCTTTCCGCGCATGAGATGAACCCGCTGCTGCCGGTGATGGACCGAATCGTCTACCTCGCCGCGGGGCGCGCCGCGAGTGGAACCGCGGAGGAGGTCGTCCGAGCAGACGTCCTTGGAAAGCTCTACGGTCACCACGTCGATGTTCTGCATGTCCATGGTCGGGTACTGGTGGTGGCCGGGCACGGGAGCGGCGACGAAGAGGTCCTCGCAACGAGTCCTGATCTCGTCGTCAGCTGACCGTGTGGGTTCGTTGTTCAGGTGGGTCATCGAGCCCGGGTTCTTTTCGAACGGACCAGTACGAGTAGCGCTGCTCCTTGGCGGATTTATCGCCGCAATCTCCGCAGTGGTCGGAGTGTTCACCGTGCTGCGAGGTCAGGCCTTCGGCGGTCATGCACTCACCGATGTCTCGACCGCCGGCGGATCGGGAGCACTGCTGATCGGGATTGCGCCCATCGCGGGATTCGTCGTCGGCGGTGTCGCGGGCGCGGGCGTGATGGAGGCGATCGGTGTTCGTCGACCGCGCGGACGAGATCTGGCTACGGGCATCGTGCTCGGTGCCGCGACCGGACTGGCGGCACTGTTTCTCTACCTTGACTCGACGACGAGCGCCACCACCGGCGCTTCACAACAGATTCTCTTCGGTTCGATCTTCGTCGTATCGTCCTCGACGATCCCCTACGTCATCGCCTTCGGTGTCGTGACGCTCGGACTGATCTGTCTGCTGTACCGGCCGCTGCTGCTCAGCTCGTTGAGCAACGACATTGCGAGGGCGCGAGGCATCCCGGTTCGCGCCGTCGGCGCGTCGTACATGCTGGCGCTGGCGCTATCGGTCGGACTGGCGTCGCTCGTGATCGGGACCATCCTCTCTACCGCGCTGCTCATCGGACCGCCGGGTGCTGCTTTGCGCCTCGCGCGTCGGATGAACCGGGCGATCGTCCTAGCCGTGCTAGTCGGTGTCGGCGCGACGTGGCTCGGTGTGCTGCTCGCGTACGACAGCTACTACTGGGGCTCAAGCCAGAATGGCTGGCCAGTCAGTTTCTTCATCGTGGCTGTCGTGTTTGTTACATACCTGGCCTCCGGGCTGCCGGCGCGTTTGGCTCGCCAGAAGGTGCTGCGCACGACGCGGCTACGAGCGGGGAACGTCGCGAGATGAGACGGCCTTCGCGCGGGCAGGGTGCATCTCGGAAAGATGATTCGTGTTCTCTGGATTCATGATGAATACCTGGACGACGGCGACCATTGTCGCGGTCGTCGGTGGCGTGGTCGGATTCTTCGTGGTTCTACGTGGCTCGGCGTTTCCTGCCCATGCGATCCCGAACGGCGCCTTCGCCGGCGCGGCAGGGGCGAATCTGATCGGCGTGAACCCTCTCGTCGGGCTAGCGGTGTTCTCACTGCTCGCGGCGCTCGGCATCGGCTCGTTGGGTCGTCGCGGTCGACACGATGTGGTGACAGCTCTTGCGCTCGTCATGATGCTTGCACTCGGCGCGCTCTTCTTGAGCCGCAGCAGCGAGTATGAGCCGCAGATCTTCTCGCTGCTCTTCGGGGAGGTTCTCGGCGTGAGTTCGACCGAGATTCTTCCAGTCGCGGCTCTCGGGGTTGGGTGCATCGCCGCAGTGGTCGTGCTCTACCGGCGGTTGATGCTCTCCTCCGTCGTCCCTGAGGTCGCCGAAGCGAGAGGCGTCCGCGCGCACACCACGGAGATGTGGTTTCTCGTTGTCATCGCGTTGGCAACGGCGATGACGGTGCCGGTGGTGGGCGCACTCCTTATCTTCAGTCTGATGATCGGCCCGCCGGCGGCGGCGCGCTCGTTCACTGATCGGCCCTTCGTCGCGATCGTGCTCTCGGTAGGGCTGGCACTGATCACGGTCTGGGCGGCGATTGCCAGTTCCTACCTAACGAACTGGCCGGTCGGTTTCTTCGTCGGATCTCTGAGTGCGCTCTGCTACGGCGTTGGTCGAGGTTGGGTCTCGTGGCGATCGGCGCGGACTGTTCGAAGTAGCGCCGCGGCCGCCCTCAGGTAGGTGCGGGCCTCGAGCGCGTGCCCTCGATCGTCGGTCCTCGGCGAGGTACTGGTACCAAATCCCCTCGAACTGGCGAGAAGGGTCACCGTCGTGGCCGTCTCTGATCAGCGACGTCGTTATCACCCGTCTACCACGCAGTCTCCATGGCCCTCGCGCCGGAACCTCGGTAGCATTTTCGGGCACTCGACTCGGGGGGAAAGTTCGAGGCGGGTCGGCGTGGAGATTCTCCGCCGGCCTGCGGATTCAGGTTGTCGCGCGCTCGACCCAAATTCAGTCCGGCTGGCCGCTATCGGTACTGGGCTTGTTGTGCCACTCGTTAGGCGGCCTGATCTGGTGTCGATGTCGAGCGCGGCGGTCTGTTCATGGCAGTGATATCTGACTCACTCGGGAGGAATACGTGGCGTTCGAAGAGACGAAGCGAGAAGTAGCGATTGGCAATCGGGTGCTGTCCCACATCGGTCTGGCGGAAGGCGTGACACTGACGCTTGGCCACGTCAGCTTGCGGGTGCCGGACCACCCGGATCGTTTCATCGTGAAGGGCCGCGGCTACGCGGTCGACGCCCTCCCGGCGGTTACTGCGTCGGACATGATCGTTTGCGACCTGGATGGCAACATGATCGAAGGGCCACCTGGGGGCACTCAGTGTTACGAGGTGAAGATCCATTCAGCGATCTACAAGAACCACCCGGACATCAAGTCCGTGGTGCACGTGCACCCGCGATACACCGTCCTTATGAGCGTGCTCGGCGTACCGCTCGTGCCGATGTGCCAAGAGGGTCTCGAGCTCGTCGCCGGACCGGTGCCCGTGTGGCCGCATTCGCGTCTCGTGAGCACTGATGAGGACGGTGAGGGCCTATCGGCGACGATCGGCGACTGGCCGGTAGCTCTGCTCGTCGGCCACGGGGCGATTGCTACGGGGGTGTCGATCTCAGAGTCGATCAGCAACATCTTCAATCTCGAGGAGCAGGCCCGCATGAACTACTGGGCACTGCTCGCCATGGGGGTCGACCACCCCCGAATAACGCCGGAGATGGTGATCGAGAATCGATCGAATCCGCAGTTCTTCGAACTTCCGCACTTTCAGGGCTCGATTCCCGCAGCGGCTTCCGGCAATCCGCATCGCCAGGTCGGCGCACCGTCTGGCCCGTACAAGTTCTGGGCGTCCCAGGTCGAAGACGGCGTGTAGTTCTCGCGCGCTAGCGGCGTTGTTACGCGCGTTACTCGACCCTTTTGCGCCGGTGAACGTAGAGGAAAGCTGCACCGAGGATGCCGGATTCGAAGCGGACCGCGACCAGGACGTCGTGATCGAGAAAGAACGGAGAGCCGAGTCCACCCTCCAAGCCGAGGCACCGCGGCGAGTGCAGTTGTCATCCCATGCTTTTCGCACCGTCGATGGACTCGCGAAGGATGTCGGCGTGACCTGCATGCTGGGATGTCTCCGCGATGATGTGCAGGATCACGCGCCGAGCCGACCAACGCGCTCCTTTTTCGAACCACGGGGCCTCCGGCAAGGCGTGCCCGTCGTCAAGGTTGACCAGCTGGGTGACGACGGCGTCGGTACGAGCAGCGACCTGCTCGTAGGTTTCGAGCAGGCCGGAAAGTGTGTCGTCGGGCAGCATCTGGAATCGGGTTAGCCACGCACTGATACTGCTCTCATCTGTTCTCTGGCTCAGCGCTTGAGGGCCATCGAGGATGAAGTCGACCCAGCCGGACTCGACCGCGGCGACGTGCTTAATGAGTCCGCCCAGGCAGAGCTCGCTCACGGTCGGGTGCTCTGCTGCTTGCGCGTCGTTGATGCCTTGAACCGTGAGTCGCAGGAAGTACCGATGCTTGGCCAGCGTCTCGAGGAGGTCTGACCGCTCTTGATCTGGGAGTTTCGATGCATCAGCTTGCATTGGGTTCACCTTTCATAGATTCGGTATGAGTAACCAAGATGAAGGGTAGGAGCTATTGCGGTCAATAACTGGCCGTAATAATGGGATACTTCAGGAGTGGCCACGACGAGTGCTCGGATGTTGCAGCTGTTGTCGCTGCTGCAGACTCACCGGCATTGGCGCGGCCCAGAGCTCTCGCAACGTCTCGAGGTCTCCGATCGGACGCTCCGTCGAGATGTCGAGCGACTCCGCGGCGTCGGCTACCTGATCGACGCGACACCAGGAGTCGATGGCGGGTACCGACTCGTCCCAGGAGCAGCCCTGCCACCGCTGGTACTCGATGACGAGGAGGCCGTAGCGCTTGCGGTGGGACTGCAGAGCGCTCTCCAGGCCGGGACCGTTCTCGGCATCGAGCAGTCGTCCGTGCGGGCACTCACCAAGATTGTCCAGGTCATGCCCCCTCGGCTTCGCCACCAGGTAGACGCGATTGCCTCTATGACGGTTCCAGCCGTTTGGGGCGAGGTAGGCAAGGGCGTCGATCCAGCAGCGCTCGTTGTCGCAGCTCAGGCTTGCCGGGACACCGAGCGTCTGCACTTCAGCTACGCCGATCGCGATGCGGTTCGTAGTGAACGAAGGGTCGAGCCCTACCGGCTCGTCCTTCTCGGAAGGCGGTGGTACCTCGTGGCGTGGGATCTCGATCGGAGTGACTGGCGGAGTTTTCGACTCGATCGCTTGTCTGAGCCTCGAAGTATCGGCGCGCAGTTCGAGCCACGAGCGCTCCCTTTCGAAGACGCCGCGACGTTCCTAAGAATGGGTATCGAGGCTGTGGCGAAGCAGGTTGAGGTAGAGGTGATCGTCGCCACCTCCGCAGAGGACGTGCGATCGCGGCTCGGAGCGTGGGGCACCGTCGAGCGCCTTGACGACGATCGTTGTCGCTTGCAGATGACCACCGATGCTCTCGAATGGCCGACCGTGGTGCTCTGCAGTCTCGGCGTCCCGTTTGAAATCGTGAGACCGCCCGAGATGGTGGAGTTCGTGCGCGTCTGCGCCGACCGCCTACATCGTGCGGCTGCTCGGGTCTGATCTCGGGTACTAGGTCGAGGACGCAGCCTCGGTGACATCCGCGAGCGCACGATCGCGCCATGCGACCACGGATCCACGAACGCTGAGCGCCACGCTCGCCCCAACGCTTGGAGCCCTGATTGCGTCGCCGGTGCGCGCCGTGAGCAGGGTTGAGCGTTCCCAGTTCGGGCGGAGTCTTACGACGGCGTCGTGGCCGTAGAACTCCGTCTCGACTACTACCGCTGTGACGCTCTGATCGGATCCCTCGGCGTCGAGTGCGATCTGCTCGGGTCGGAGGAGGATTACCAGCTGAGCTCCGTTCGGCGAGGTCGTGGTCTGGTCGGTTGGCCGCTCGAGCTGCAGCATCCCAAGCGCGGTCTCGGCCTCGCGTCCTCGGTCGATACCGCGGATGAAGTTCGACTCGCCGAGTCGCCGCGCGATCTCCGGTGTGGCCGGAGATCGGTAGATGTCTTCCGGCGTGTCGTATTGACCTATTGCGCCGTCGGTCATGATCGCGACTCGGTCTGAAAGCGAGAGTGCCTCGTCTTGATCATGTGTTACAAGTACGACCGTTGCCCCCGCAGAGCGAAGTACCCGACGAACGTCCTGGCGGACGCTTGCCCGAAGGGATTCGTCGAGTGACGAGAACGGCTCGTCCAAGAGAACGAGCGCGGGTTCGACAGCGAGCGCGCGGGCGAGTGCAACTCGTTGCTGTTGACCGCCGGAGAGCTCGTGGGGGTACCTGCGTTGCAGGCCGCCGAGTCCGACCATGTCGAGGAGCTCGGCGACCTTCTTGCCGTGCCGATCGCGCCGAGCGAGCCCGAAGCCGACATTCTGCTCGACGGACAGGTGCGGGAAGAGGTTTCCCTCCTGGGGTACGTAGCCGATATGGCGGCGGTCGGGGGTGAGGTAGTGCGTTCCGTCATCAGCGAGCTGACCGCCGATCCGTACCGTGCCGTGATCTGCCCGCTCGAAGCCCGCAACGATTCGCAGCAGTGTGGTTTTTCCGCTTCCTGATGGTCCGAGGATCGAGGTGAAGGTGCCCGGCGCGACGGTGAGGGTCAGATCGCGCAGCACGACCAAAGGGCCGAACGACTTGGCGAGATCGGTGACCTCAAGGTCAGTCATGTGGACAACGTTAAGGGCGCCGCGACCCTCGATCGGCCGGGGAGCCGGTCAAAGAAGCGTCCTAGTAGGAAGCTCGGGACCGCAGCCATCGCGATAATGACCAACGCGAAGGGAGCAGCCTGTCCGTAGGAGAGGTTCGTCTGATACGCCCAGAACTGTGTGGCGAGCGTCTCGGCACCGGTGGGTATCAGGATAAGAGTCGCCGTCAGCTCGGTGACCGCGGACAAAAAGACGAGGCAGAACGCAGCGCCAAGCCCTGGGGCGATGAGCGGGAGTGTGACGCGAAGAAGCACTTTCTGCCGGCTTACGCCAAGCGAGCTTGCGGCCTCCTCGAGCGCGGGTGGCGCTTGCAGCACCGAAGCTCGGACCCCGACCAGAGCGAGAGGGAAGAACAGCAGCGCGTACGCGAAGATCAACAGTGGCGCCTGCTGGTATCCGATGCCGCCGGCGTGCTGTTCGGAGAAGTACGAGAGTGCAAGGGCGACAACGAGGCCAGGCATACCGAGTACGAGGAACGTCGAGCGCTCCAAGAGCAGGTGGAAGCGGCTCGGCGAGCGAACGATCAACAGGGCGACTGGAAGTGCCATGACGGTCGCGAGTAGTGCCGCGGCTGCGCTGTATCCGGCGGTGTAGAGGGTCGCGGCCCCAAGTGAGACCCCACTCAACGAATGCGCGCCGCCTTCGAACATCCAGTAGACCGCAGAGCTGACGGGAACCCCAAGGCCGGCGGCGACGAGTGCGCCGTAGGCCAGCAACACTGGAAATTTCGCTTTGCCAAGCGGGCGCCTCGTCAACAGTCGCTGGGCGCCAGGCCCACCTCGGCTGATCTGACCGCCGCCGCGTGCCGAACGTTCGCCGGTCAACACGACGAGGGTGAGCACAACGAGCACGAGCGACAAGGCACACGCCGAGTCGGTGTCGAAGCCGACGTTGAACTCACTGAAGATCTCGGTCGTAAAGGTCCGGTAGCCGAGGATCTCGAATGCGCCGTACTCGGCGAGCATGACCAGCGCGACCAGCAGGCAGCCGCCGAGGATCGCCCGTCGAGCTTGGCCGAGCGTGATTCGAAAGAAGGTCGCGAGGCGACTCGCGCCGAGGCTCCGGGCGAGTTCTTCCTGCGCGGGATCGGCACCTCGCAGACTCGCCGCGACCGGGAGATAGACGAGCGGATAGACGGCGAGCGTCATGACGAGCACCGCGCCGCGAAATCCAGTCACCCACGTGAAGAGCGAGTTCCAGCCAAAGCTCACGACGAAGTCCGGAATCGCGAAGGGTATGACGACGAGCACCGCCCACAGGTGTCGTCCCGGAAGGTCCGTTCGTTCAACGCCGTACGCGGCGAGGGTGCCGATGACTGCACACAGGACGGTGACGACGATGGTGAGTCGGACCGTGTTCCAGAGCAGCTGCGCTGTGAGCGAGCGCCAGATCAGGTGCCACACCTTTGTTGGTCCAGCGTCACTGGCCTCGGTGAGCAAGAACGCCAGCGGCAGTGCGAGGGCGGCTACCACGAGCAGGCTCAATCCGAGCGCTGTTCGCGACTGTTTTGCGCTTCGGGGCGGCAGGTAACTCCCGCTTGCCGGTGATGTTTGCGGGGGAAGCAAAGCGGGAGGTACGGCGGTGACGCTCACCCTTTGTACGCCCACTGTCGTAGCGGCGAGGCCGCGAGCTGCTCGGAGAAAATATCAGGCCCACCTGATTCAGGCACGCCTGATATTTAGAGCGGAACTGGCTCG
This sequence comes from Acidimicrobiales bacterium, assembly GCA_036510575.1. Classification (GTDB taxonomy): domain Bacteria; phylum Actinomycetota; class Acidimicrobiia; order Acidimicrobiales; family Bog-793; genus DATCDR01. The sequence goes on from DATCDR010000087.1 coordinate 10,393, forward strand.
TTGTCAAGTCGCGGGCTGCTCTAAGGAGGCCGCCGGCTGCAGTAGGTGCGGAGGTTGCCAAGCGGATTTACCAGCGAATCCGCCGTTGGGTGCTGCTGATGCGTGGTCGGCCCGTATGTTCCAGTTCGGCGTGTGATCGGGTCGTCCCAAGTATCCATTCGAGAGTCGCGGGCGGTTCCTGTGCACTCTGTGACGAATATTTCTCTCCCGTAACATTATCATTACAGATCAGATACGCTATTTACGAAGCCGGCTGTCACAGTGGTGGAATACCCAGGGGGGACCTGGGAGGATCTAGGAGGAAATCATGAGCACGAAGCGCACAGTTTTAACCGGTATTGCCGGTGCAGCACTTGCCGGGGGATCACTTCTTGCCCTTCCCGGGCTTGCGTCAGCGTCGGTTCGGCCGCACACCTTCGCCACAGCCAAAGTACAGCTCGAGACGCAGCTGACCAATCGCAGCGCCCAACTGGGCCGTCTGAGCGCAGATGTCACAGCCGCGAAGTCACTCACTCCGGCGCACGTGATCGCCTTGAACGCGGACATCGCCAGCGCTACCGCCAACATCTCCGCGCTGGTCACGAGGGTCCAGAGCGCTACGACCGGAGCGCAGCTGAAGGTCGACCGGGCGTCGATGGTGAAGCAGAATCGTGTGTACGCCGTCTTGACGCCTCAGGTCTTCGAGACCATCGAGGCCGACCAGATCTCTTCACAGGTTGCCACCTTCCAGTTGAGTGAGGCGACGCTGCAGTCCTCGGTGAACCTGCTCGTCGGGCTGCCTGGGTACACGACCGCAGAGAACCACTACGTGGCCTTCGTAAGGAGCGTAAATCAAGCGAACGAGAACGCAACCGATGTCGCGACCGAGGTGCTGTTGCAGACCCCGGCGGACTACCCCGGTGACACGCACATCTTCGTGAAGGCAAACAAGAGCCTGTTGGCTGCTGATATCGCTTTGGCGCATGCGACCTACGACGAGAGTGTCGTTGGCCTCGCCTCTGGCGGATACACCGGGTCGTAGGTTCTTCATGGCGGCTGCTGTCGCCTGGCTTCAGAAAAGGGACTGGCCGTTGGTCAGTCCCTTTTCTGCGTAGTAGGTGAAGGAGTTCGAGACCCTCGCTCCCACGCGACGCCTCGTTCGGCTCGTGATCTCCTTTCTCAAGGAGCCGCGCGGCCGCCCCCATTAGGCTCGTGCGAACCGAGAGGGGGATCCGTGGACGACAACTTCCAGCCGGCCACAGTTGCCGAGCACCTTTTGTTCCTGCTTGGAGAGCACGGTGTGGAGCACCTGTTTTTGAACCCGGGGACCGACTCCGCTCCGCTTCAAGAGGCAATGAAGACCTTGCCTGCGGCTGGAATCACGATCCCGCGGGTGCACGCTTCGACCTTCGAGGCAGTGTCGCTCGCCGCGGCACACGCGTTCTATCAAGCGACGGGTCGGCCGCAGTGTGTCGTCGTGCACGTTGACGCCGGAACCCAGAATCTCGGAGCGATGATGCACGACGCGTTCCGAGACAGGGCGGGAGTCATCATCCTCGCTGGGAAGACTCCCTACGGGGAAGACAGCGAGTCCCGTGGCGGCAGGAGCGGTTACATCCAGTGGTTGCAGGACATGCCCGACCAACCTGGAATCGTCCGCAGCTACGCCAAGCTCGTCCTCGAGATCACCCGGCCCGAGATGCTTGACCGGGCACTCGGCCGCGCTGTCCAGATCGCGACGAGCTATCCGGCCGGCCCTGTATATCTCACTGTCTCTCGCGACGTGCTCATGGACCGGCCAGAGCGGCGGGCATCTCGAACGTCGGGTTACGCAATTCCTGCTCCCCCAGCACTCGGTGCCGACCGCGTCGCGGAGGTGGTTGCGCTGATCGCGGCCGCCTCGAGGCCGCTTCTCATCACGTCGCGAACGGGTCGCACCGAGAGTGGCTTTGAGGCGGTGACGCGACTGGCCGAGCTGGCCGGGTTGACCGTGACTCGAGGCGTCGACACCGGACCCGTGAGCATCCCGACGCTGCACCCGATGCACCTGCGTTCCCCGGCCGCTGCCACCGCGGCGCTCCGCGAGGCCGATCTGGTGCTGATCGTCGAGTGCGACGTGCCATTCATCCCCCGCTCTGTCCAGCCGAACTCTGCCGCCACCGTCGTCCACATCGACGGCGACCCGTTGAAAGTGACTATGCCGCTCTGGGCCTTCCCGGTTGACATCGCACTGCAGGCCGACGGTCCGACCGCACTCGGTCAGCTTGGTGATGCCATCGCGGAGCTGCGGGCGACCTCGCCTGAGACCGCACGCCGGTTCGACGACCGGGTCGAATCCGCAGGAGCAGGTGAGCCGCTCGGCGCCCCCCAGCTCCTCGAAGACGATGGCATCGGCGCTGTCGATGTGCTCCTCGCACTAAACGAGGTTCTCCGGTCCGACGACATCGTCGTCGAAGAAGCAGTGACGAACTCAGGTCTTGTCTACCAAGATGTGGTCCGCACGAAAGCCGGCACGATCGCGGGCGCCTTCGCTCCTGGACTCGGCTGGGCGCTCGGCGGCGCGATCGGAGTGAAATTGGCGCATCCAGAGCGACGCGTCGTCGCCATCTGCGGCGACGGCAGCTTCCTTTTTAGCGTGCCAAGCTCGGCACTGATGATGGCGGCGGAGATGCGAACCCCCTTTCTCACCGTGATCCTCAACAACGACGGCTACCGGGCCAGTCGTCTACCTGTCTACGAGCTGTTTCCCGAAGGTGCCTCTGCGGC
>DATCDR010000088.1:0-23984 GCA_036510575.1 Acidimicrobiales bacterium
CCGACGAGCTCGAGCTCGCGTGCGTGAGCGATCAATTTGGCAAGCTCGACTGCCTCAGTCAGATCCGCCCCGACCCGGTGCATCCCGGTGTCGATCTTTAGATGCGCCGACATACTTCGACCAACAGAACGCGCGGCCGCCTGCGCGGCTGCGATTCCACGAACGGAGTAGAGCGTGGAAGTGACTCCAAGCTCGGCTGCAACAACGAGCGCCTCATACGGCGGCTCGCTGAGCACGAGGATCGAGCCGTCGAAGCCCTGCTCTCGTAGATCAGCCGCCTCATCGACGAGCGCGACGGCGACCCCCACGGCTCCTGCTCGAATCGCAGCTCTCGCGATTGGGAACGCGCAATGACCGTAGGCGTCGGCCTTCACGACAACCATCACCTGAGCAGGTGCGACCAGTCGGCGCATGAGCGCGACGTTCGACTCGAGGGCCGCTGGATCGACGACAGCGAGCGTCGGTCGAGTCGTCGCCGCCTTCGGCACGCGAACAACTGGCGAGGTGGTCAATCGTCGCGCCTCGAGGAAAGGACCCCGGCGACGAGCAGCGGGAGGTCTCCTGAGGCAAGTCCGTCGGCCAGGCCGGTCCGCGCCGCTCGCCCATGCAGGTGCGCGCCGATGCCGGCGCCAAGAAGCGGCGCAAGGCCGCGCGCGAGCATCGCCCCGATTACGCCCGACAAGACGTCACCACTTCCTGCGGTGGCGAGCCGCGGCGTGCCGGATGTGACGAGCAGCGCCGCACCGTCGGCGTCGGCGATGACGGTCGTCGAGCCCTTCAGCAACACCGTCGCACCGAGCTCCCCGGCGAGCGCTCGAACGTCGCCGACGCGGTCCGCGCCGGGAGGTCGGCCGGTCAGCCTCGCGAACTCCCCGTCATGTGGCGTGAGGATCGTCGGTCCGGGCCGGCGATGCAGTACCGCGGCGGCGTCCTTCTTGCCGCCGAGCATGTTCAGCGCGTCGGCGTCGAGCACAACCGGCACCGTCGCCTTCTCAAGTATTTCGAAGAGTCCCTCGCGGACGTCACCGTCGCTTCCGAGCCCAGGGCCTGCCACGAGTGCGCGACAGCGATCGAGCTCGGCGAGGACCACACCAGCGAAGCCCGAGCGCTCGAGGCCGATCGCCACCGCCTCGATCACCCCGCTTGCTCCTGGACTGACACCGGGCGTGGCGACACGGATCATCCCTGCCCCGGCGCGGATCGCGCCGTTTACGGCGAGCTCTGGCGCCCCGCGCATCCCGGGCGAGCCGGCGAGTACGAACACGGCGCTCTTCCACTTGTGCGCCGCCTGGTCGCGCACCGGGATCTCGTCTAGATCGCGGTCCTCGACAAGGTTGAGCCGGGCAGGTGGGACGACGAGACCGATCGGCTCGATCACGCAGCTGCCGACGAGACCCGGCCCGGCGCCGAGCAGCAGGCCTGGTTTTAGTGCCGCGAACGTCACGGTGCTCGTTGCCTTGGTCGCTTCGTCAGCTGCCTCGCCGAGATCGGCGCCGAGACCGGAGGGGATATCGACAGCAAGGACGGCTACGCCCTCGGGCACGATCGGAGCAACATAGCTGCCGTGAAAGCCGGTGCCGAAGGCCGCGTCGATCACGAGCTCGGTCCCCTCTGGAGCCCCTCGCAGCTCGCCCGGCGCGACGACTCGCACCTTCGCGCCACGGCGCGCGAGCAGCTTGGCTGCAACTCGGCCGTCGTCGCCGTTGTGGCCCTTGCCGGCGACGACGAGGACGCGTGCTCCGTAGACGACACCGAGCATCTCAAAGGCCCGTCTGGCAACCGCCCACCCTGCACGCTCGATCAACACGTCGATCGTGACGTCTCGTAGGGCAGCGGCATCGACCTCGGCCATCTCGGCTGCGAACAGCACCGGCTTCATCTCGGCACAGCCCGGTTCGTCATGTTGCGACGACGACGGCTGACGCGACGAGACCCGAGTGCGTGAGCGAGACGAGCAGTCGGTCGATGCCTGCGGAGGCGACCAACTCCGACGCTTTGCCGCTCGTCGTCAACGTCGGCGCCCCTGAGCTCGAGCGCAGCACCTCGACGTCGCGCATCGCGAAGCCACCGATCCCGACGCCGAGCGCCTTCATCGTGGCCTCTTTCGCAGCGAATCGCGCGGCGAGACCTGGGACCGGGTCGGCCCGTCGGCCGCACTCGTCCTGCTCCGCCTCGGTGAAGAGGCGAGCTATAAGTCTCGGCCGTCGAGCCAAGACCTCCCGGAAGCGGGCGACGTCCACCGTGTCGAGGCCGATCGCGATCACCTACCTCGGCCGCCCCGGCGCGAGGGAGCGCCTCACTCGACCGTCACGACCTTGGCAAGGTTCCTCGGGCGGTCGACGTTGTTGCCCCGCGCCTTTGCGATCGCGTAGGCGAAGATCTGCATCGGAACGACGTCGACGATCGGACTGGTGAGCTCGCTCGTGGCAGGGACGAAGAGCACGGAGTCGACGAGCGCGGCAGTCGCCTCGTCACCTTCCTCGCAGATCGCGATGATCGTCGCACCGCGCGCCCGCATCTCCTCGATGTTCGAGATCACCTTCAGCCAGAGATCGGTCCTCGTCGCGACCACGACGACGATCGACCCCGCCTCGATGAGCGAGATCGGGCCGTGCTTCATCTCGCCGGCGGCATAGGCCTCGGCACGAACGTAGGCAAGCTCTTTTAATTTCAAGGCGCCTTCGAGCGCGATCGGGAGACCGAGTCGGCGACCTAGGAAGAAGAAGTTCTCGCTATGGACGAACTTCTCAGCGACCGCCTCGTAGGCCTCGGTCAAGGAGAGGGCGCGGCTGACGAGATCGGGAAGGGCGAGCAGGTCATGCGCGATCTCGCGTCGCTCGATCGGCTCGAGGCGCCCCTTTGCCTGGGCGAGGTGCAACGCGAAGACCTCGATCATGGTCAGTTGCGCGAGATGGCACTTCGTAGAGGCGACACCGATCTCGGGGCCTGCATGGGTGTAGAGCACGCCGTCGGCCTCGCGGGCCATGAGCGAGTCGACGACGTTGGTCATCGCGAGCGTGGTCGCACCAAGTCGCGACGCTTCGCGCATCGCATGCAGGGTGTCGGCTGTCTCGCCGGACTGGCTGATCGCGATAACGAGGGTGTTCGGAGTGAGAACCGCGTCCCGGTAGCGAAACTCGCTCGAGAACTCTGCCTCGGCGGGAATCCCAGCGAGGTGCTCGACCGCGTAGCGTCCAACGAGCCCGGCGTGATAGCTCGAGCCCGCAGCGACAAACACCACGCGCTCGATGTCGCGAAGACGCTCGGTGCTAAGGGTGAGCTCTTCGATGTCGGTGCTGCCGTCCTCGTCGAGCCGACCGATCAAGGTGTCGGAAACCGCGCGTGGCTGCTCTCGGATCTCTTTGGACATGAAGTCCGCGAAGCCGTCCTTTTGCGCGTCTTCGACGTTCCAGGTGACGTGGATCGGCGCGAGCGTGACGTGGTTCCCGGCGAGGTCGGTCGCCCGCACGCTCCCGGCACGGACTTCGGCGATCTCACCGTCGGCGAGCTGGTAGAGCTCGCGTGTCCATCCGAGAAGTGCCGCGATGTCCGAAGAGACGAATCCGGCCTCGCCGACGAGACCGACGATGAGCGGAGACGTGCGTCTGGCGGCGACGAGCACGTCGGGCTCGTCTGCTGAGATGACCGCCAGGGCGAAGTCGCCACGGAGGTCGGCCAACACCGTCCGCGCGGCATCAAAGAGCGAGTCCGAGATCTTCAGCTGATCCTCGATCAGGTGGACGACGACCTCGGTGTCGGTGGCCGAGCTGAGCGTATGACCGCCGGCGACAAGGCCCTCGGCGAGCTCGCGGTAGTTCTCGATGATGCCGTTGTGCACCAGGGCAAGTTGACCGCTGCAGTCGAAGTGGGGATGCGCGTTCTCGACCGTCGGTGCTCCATGCGTCGCCCAGCGAGTGTGCCCGATCGCAGCGGCACCGTTTTCGGGCGTGCGCACCGCGATCTGGCCGAGCTCCTCTAGCGAACTCACTCCATCTGCGGCCCGGAAGCGGATGAGTGGGAGACCTGGTCCATCGACAAAGGCCATCCCTGCTGAGTCATAGCCGCGGTACTCAAGAGCGGTCAGCGCGCCGAGCAGCACCTCACGCGTCGCGTCCGAGCCGGTGACGCCGATAATTCCACACATGACCTAAGGCTACGGGGCTTGGGGGCCAAGGTGCCGCCAGTCAGCCAAGCTGCTCGGCAACGAGTGCCGCGAGCCGCTCCGCGGCACTGAGCGCGAGCGCGGCCTCCTCGGCCTCGACCATCACGCGGACCGCCGATTCGGTCCCACTCGCGCGCACGAGCAGCCTGCCGGAGCTGCCGAGCGCGAGCTCTACCTCGCCGATCGCGGCGGCGATCACGGTGTTTGTGGCATAGCGGGTGGGCTCAGGAACGTAGACCGTCCGGAGCTCCTGTGGGAGCCTCGTCATCGCGCCCGCGGCGAGCTCGGAGAGCGGTCGCTTCGCGCGGCCGAGGAGATCGAGCAGCTTGAGCGCGCTCAGTAATCCGTCACCGGTAGTCGCGTCGTCGCGGAAGATCAGATGGCCCGACTGCTCCCCGCCGAAGCAGAGCGACTTCGCCTCGAGCGCCTCGAGGATGTTGCGGTCGCCGACCGCGCACTCGACGACCTCGATCCCTGCTGCGGCCAAAGCCCGGTGCAGGCCGAGGTTGCTCATCACGGTCACGACGACCGCACCGCCGCGAAGCGACCCCTTCCCGAGCAGATCCGTCGCAAAGAGCGCGATCAGGCGATCGCCGTCGACGACGTCGCCCCGCTCATCGACCGCTATCAGGCGGTCTGCATCCCCGTCGAAGGCGACGCCGAGGTCCGCGTGCTGCTCGAGCACCTCGGCGGCCAACGCTCCGGTGTCGGTGGAGCCGAAACCGTCGTTGATGTTGGTGCCGTCTGGCGACGCGCCGATCACGCGCAGCTCGACACCGAACCGGGCGAGCACCCTCGGCGCAACCACGCTCGCCGCACCCTGGGCGCAGTCACAGACCACCTTCAGGCGCGACGCCGAACCGGAGCGGACCGAGGCTGCGAGGTACTCCTCGTAGGCGAGAAGGCCGGTCGTGTCGCTCTCGATGCTGCCGACGTCCGCGCCAGAGATCGTCTCGCTCGTCGTGCCGGCGAGCAGCACGTCGATCTCCTCTTCGATGGCACGCTCGAGGGCGTCAGGGAGCTTGGAGCCGTTCGCGGCGATGAGCTTGATCCCGTTGTCGTAGAAGGGATTGTGCGAGGCCGAGACCATCGCAGCTGGGTGCGAGCGAGTCGCAGCGAGGTAGGCAAGGGCAGGCGTCGGCACGACGCCGAGACTTTGCACCTGGCCACCCGCGGCGGCGATGCCGGCAGAGAGCGCGGCGAGCAGCATCGGCCCGGACCTGCGGGTGTCGCTGCCGACGAGGAAGGTCTCCGAAGGAAGGTGACGCGCAGCTGCCCTGCCGATCGCCAGAGCCAGCTCGGGTGTCACCTCGACGTTTGCTAGGCCTCTGATCCCGTCGGTTCCAAAGCGGACCCCCACGAGGCGATCAGCGCTTGGAGTACTGCGGGGCCTTGCGAGCCTTCTTCAGGCCGTACTTCTTGCTTTCCTTCTCACGAGCGTCACGGGTCAGAAGACCTGCCTTCTTCAAGGCGGCCCGAAGCTCGGGATCCATCTCGATGAGCCCCCGCGCGATCCCGAGTCGAAGCGCACCTGCCTGGCCGGCGATGCCGCCGCCATCGATCGTCGCCTCAACATCGAAGCTCTCCGTGCGGTTCGCGATCCGGAGCGGCTCAGTCGCGTGCTGGCGCGCCGACGCGGACGGGAAGTACTCCTCGAACGGACGCTTGTTGATCGTGATCGCGCCCTGGCCGTCACGGAAGCGGACGCGTGCGACCGCGGACTTTCGTCGACCGGTTGCTTGGACGAGTGGCTTCGGCATTCCTGCTCCTCTTAGGACGCGCGCTGCGCGTTGCCCGGGAGGGCATACGGCACGGGCATCTGGGCTGCGTGCGGGTGCGTCGGCCCCGCGTAGACCTTCAATTTCGCGAGCTGCTGACGGCCGAGGGTGCCCTTTGGGAGCATTCCCCGCACCGCGCGCTCGACGACCTCTTCCGGCCTGGTCTCCATCAAGGTCGCGTAGCTCGTCGCCCTGATCGAACCCGGGTAGCCGGAGTGGTGGTACGCCATCTTCTGATCCGCCTTGTTGGCGGTCATGACGAGCTTGGCAGCGTTGACCACGATGACGTGGTCGCCGGTGTCGATATGTGGGGCGAAGATCGGCTTGTGCTTGCCACGAAGCAGGCGTGCGACCTCGGTGGCCAACCGTCCGAGAACGGCGTCTTCGGCGTCGATGACGTGCCAGGCTTTCGTGACGTCACTGGGCTTTGGTGAGAACGTGCGCAAAGGAGTTCCTTTTTCGGCGCGGATGAGAGCGAAGTCGCCAGTTACCCGCGAGGGCGGCTGGGCCGGAGTGCAAGGCTAGAGCCGAAACGCCGCCGTGGCAAGCTGCGCCCCGGTGGGCCGCATCAGCGCCAGGCTCCCCCGAGTTCGTCGGGGTACCCCACTGCGATGAGGGTGAGACCCTTGGCCGGCGCGATCGTCGGCGCACCCTGACGGCTGCCGCTTCGCAGCATCGAGACGACGTCTGGCGCCCTGGCCTTCCCTCGTCCGATCGCCGCCAGCATGCCAACGATCGAGCGGACCATCTGATGGCAGAACGCGGTCGCGCTGATCTCGAAGTGGATCACCCCGTCGTTGCCCTCGACAAAGCCGACCTCGAGGACCCGGCGCATGATCGGGCCCTCCTCGCCGTCGCGTTGGCGACAAAACGCGGCGAAGTCGTGCTCGCCGATCAGCGGATAGGCGCCAAGCCGCATCGCTGCGAGGTCGAGGTGCTCCTCGATCGCCCAGATCGAAGCGGCTCGAACGGGGTCTGGCCTGCCCGAGCAGTCGATGTCATAGCGGTACCTGCGCCAGATCGCCGAGTGTCGGGCATCGAAGCCCGCTGGAGCGAGCTCTGCACGGTAAACGCCGATCTCCGGGCCCAGCTGGTGCGAGAGCGACTTGACGAGGCCCTCGAGCTCATAGGAGCCCTCTGGAGCGCCATAGCGGCGTTCCAGGACATCGAGGGGCAGATCAGCGTGGACGACCTGGGTGCGAGCGTGCACGCCTGCGTCGGTCCTACCGGCGCAGACAAGGTGTGGTTCGGCTCCGAAGATCTTCCCGAGCGCCGCGGAGATCGAGCCTGAGACGGTGCATTGCCCAGGTTGGGCGGCGAATCCGTGGAACGATCCGCCGTCGTAGGCGACACCGAGCGCGACGCGACGAAGCGGCCCCGAAGGAGCCGCTCCTCGACTTGGTTCTACCTTCGCGTCCTCGTCATCGGCGTCGTCACAGCAGGCGTCGGTCAACGTGGGAGCGCCAACAGTGTGGCGGAGGCTCAGACGAACTCGACGCGGACCATCGGTGCGTTGTCACCAGAGCGCGTGCCGAGTTTTAAGATCCGCAGGTAGCCACCAGGGCGATCGGCATAGCGCGGGCCGATCTCCTCGAAGAGCTTGTGCGCCATGTCCTTGTCCCGGATGAAGGCGACGACCTGACGCTGGTTGTGCACGCCTCCGTGTTTGGCCTTGGTGATCATCTTCTCGGCTATCGGGCGAAGTGCCTTGCCCTTGGCTTCGGTTGTCACGATCGCCTCAGCGGCGATCAGCGAGGCGACGAGGTTGCCGAACATCGCCTTTTGGTGCGCGGCACTGCCGCCGAAGCGCCTGCCCTTGGTCGGAGTACCTGGCATCAGCGGCCTGTACCTGTTCCGGCGAGCACGAGGCCTCGCTCGTCAAGCTTCTCGATGACTTCGTCGAGCGACTTCTGCCCGAAGTTCGTGATCTCGAGCAGCTCTTCTGGCGTGCGCAGCAAGAGCGCACCGATCGTGTTGATCTGGGCGCGCTTGAGACAGTTCCTCGGACGCTCGGTGAGGTCGAGGTCCTCAATCGGCTTGTCGAGGTCCGGCGAGCCGGACGTCGCCGTGCCAACGTCGCCGAGCTCGAGGCCCTGCACCGCGTCGGAGAGCTCAGCTACGAGGGAGACGAGGCTTCGAAGCGTCTGGCCTGCAGAGGAGAGCGCGCCGCGAGGCGAGATCGAGCCGTCGGTCTCGACGTCGAGGATCAGCCGGTCGAAGTCGGTCGACTGCTCGACACGGGTCGGCTCGACCGAGAACGCCACGCGCCGCACCGGGGAAAAGATTGCGTCGACCGGTATGACGCCGATGATCGTCGTCTGCTTGTTCTTCTCGCCAGAGACGTAACCCTTGCCACGCTCGACAGTGACGTCAAGGGCGAGGCGGCCCTTCTCGTTCACGGTGGCGAGGTGCAGGTCGGGGTTCAAGACCTCGATATCCGACGTGGTCTTTAAGTCCGCGCCAGTCACCTTCGCGGGGCCGCGGACGTCGATTCGAAGCGTGACAGGCTCGTCGGACTCGCTCGTGATGACGAGGTCCTTCAAGTTCAAGATGAGATCGCTCACGTCTTCTTTGACACCTGGGATGACGGTGAACTCGTGCAGCGCCTCATCGAGACGGATCTGGGTTACGGCTGCGCCAGGGATCGACGAGAGCAGCGTGCGGCGAAGCGAGTTACCGAGGGTGTGGCCGAAGCCTGGGTCGAGAGGGCCGATGGCGAACCGCTGACGGTTGCCTTCCTCCTCGTCGAGCATCTCGACGTTTGGCCGCTGGATGATGAGCACAATGAACTCCTGAGTCGAATGTTGGGGCGGGTGCTGATTACTTCGAGTACAGCTCGACGATGAGCTGCTCTCGCACCTGGGTGTCGATCTGTTCGCGCTGGGGAAGGGCACGGACGGTGACGGACAAGCCGCTCTCGCCACCTTCTAGCCAGCCAGGGATCTGGCGGTCTATCAGATCGAGGTTTTGCCGCACGGTGATCATGTCCGCCGCAGCTGGTGCGAGCGTCACCACGTCGCCGAGTCGAAGCCGGTACGAAGGGATCGAGACGCGCTTGCCGTTCACCCGGACGTGACCGTGGGTGACGAACTGGCGGGACTGGTTCCGGGAGTTCGCCCACTTCGCACGGAAGGTCACGTTGTCGAGACGGAGCTCGAGCATGCGGAGCAGGTTCTCGCCGGTAATCCCCGACTGCCGGTTCGCCTCCTCGTAGAGGTTGCGGAACTGGCGCTCGAGCACGCCGTAGATGCGGCGGGCCTTCTGCTTCTCGCGGAGCTGGGTCATGTACTCCGAGCCCTGACGCGTGCGGTCACGGCCGTGGTCACCTGGCGGGTACGGACGGCGCTCGACCGGGCACGAGAGGCTCTCGCACTTCGGGCCCTTCAAGAACAGTTTGACCTTCTCGCGTCGACAAAGCCGACACACAGGTCCGGTATAACGAGCCATTTTCTCCTCTAGACCCGGCGCCGCTTCTTGGGGCGGCAGCCGTTGTGGGGAATCGGCGTCACATCCTTGATGCCGGTGACCTCGATGCCCGCGGACGCGATCGAGCGAATTGCGGTCTCTCGACCAGAGCCTGGACCGCGCACCAGCACGTCGACGCGACGCACACCGTGCTCCATCGCACGCTGTGCGCACTGCTCGGCTGCCATCTGCGCCGCGAACGGCGTCGACTTCCTCGAGCCTTTGAACCCGACGTTGCCGGCGGAGGCCCAGGCGATGACGTTACCTTCGTGGTCGGTTATCGACACGATCGTGTTGTTGAACGAGCTCTTGATGTGCGCCACGCCGTGAACGACGTTCTTGCGCTCGCGCTTTCGGGGCCGGCGGCCTCCCGGGCGGGTGGTAGGACGAGCCATCAGGCGGCCTCTCGGTGAGCGATCGGTGTAGGAGCGGGCATCACTTGCGGACCTTCTTCTTTCCAGCGACGGTCTTCTTTGGTCCCTTGCGGGTGCGTGCGTTGGTGTGGGTGCGCTGCCCGTGGACCGGAAGCCCGCGGCGGTGGCGGATTCCTTGGTACGAGCCGATCTCCATCTTGCGGCGGATATCGGATGCGACGTCGCGGCGGAGGTCTCCTTCGACCTTCAAGTTGGCGTCGATGTAGGTGCGCAGCCGACCGATCTCTTCCTCGGTGAGGTCGCGCACGCGCGTGTCGAGGCTCACCTCAGCGGTCGCACAGATCTGCTTCGCGGTAGTCGGCCCGATGCCGTAGATGTAGGTGAGCGCTACTTCGAGGCGCTTCTCTCGTGGGATGTCAACGCCGGACAGACGAGCCATCTCAGCCCTGCCGCTGCTTGTGACGTGGATTCTCGCAGATCACCATCACGCGCCCATGGCGACGGATGACCTTGCACTTTTCACACATGGCCTTCACGCTCGGTCGTACCTTCATCGATTCTCGTCCCTGTCCAACTCGGTTCCGCTCTTGTTACCTGCTGTACCGCTTCGTGCCTTGCCTGTCCCCCGCTGCGATCTCGTCCGCCGTCGCTTAGTGAAGCTCCGCCCCGGACGGTCTCGCGGAGCTAGCTCTCGCCAGACGAGCGCTCGAAGCTGGTGCTACTTGTAGCGGTAGGTGATCCGTCCTCTGCTGAGGTCGTACGGCGTGATCTCTACCTGAACTCGATCCCCTGGGAGAATGCGAATCCGGTGCATGCGCATCTTGCCGGAGCTATGTGCAAGCACCTTGTGACCATTTTCGAGCTCGACGCGAAACATAGCGTTGGGCAGTGGTTCGACCACTGTGCCCTCGAGCACGATCGCATCCTCTTTCAGTTTCGGCAGCGTGTCCTCCTCGATCGTTCCGGTGCTGCGCCATGGTGCAGTACCGGGTGAAACCTCTTATCGCTCTCGTTCTGCAACGAAGGGGCGGGAAATGTGCGGTGACATGCCACACCATTCCGCCGAAAGCGCGAGAGTGGAGCATAGCGCCTGGGAGGTGTCCCTGCCACCAGGTAGTCGTCGCCACGCCCCTAGACCAGCGTCAAGACCTCCGGGCCGTTCTCGGTAATGGCGATCGTGTGCTCGAAATGCGCCGAAAGTCGCCCATCGGCGGTGACCACGCTCCAGCCGTCTTCGAGCTCACGGGTCTCGGGCGAGCCGACGTTCACCATCGGCTCGACCGCGAAGACGTTCCCTACCTTGAGGCGCGGGCCCGGTGAGCCTGGCCAGTAGTTCGGCACCTGCGGATCCTCGTGCATCGCGGTCCCGATCGCATGGCCGACGTAGTTGCGAACCACCGAGAATCCCGCCGCCTCTGCGACCTGCTGGACCGCCCTCCCGACCTCATGGAGGCGGTTTCCGTCGCGGAGCTGGTCGATGCCCGCGTAGAGCGACCGTTCGGTGATCTCCATCAGCCGGGTCGCCTCTGGCGTGACCTGCCCGACCGGGGCGGTGAAGGCGGCGTCACCGTGGTAGCCCTCGATGATCGCCCCGCAGTCGACCGAGAGGATGTCGCCTTCCTCGAGGACATAACCCCCAGGGATGCCGTGCACGATCATGTCGTTCGGCGAGGTGCAGATCACTGCAGGGAAGCCGTGGTAGTTCAAGAAGTTCGAACGGGCGCCACGCGCCTCGATGATCTCGCGCGCGACCGCGTCGATCTGGAGCGTCGTCACGCCTGGGCGGATCGCGGCTCTGGTCTTTTCCAGGATCTCGGCGACGACGCGGCCCGCCTTTCGCATCTTGTCGACCTCTTCGTTGCTCCTGATCATCGGTTGCTCCAGATCACATCGAGCCCCGGCTGTTGCCGAGGCGCCGGTCGACCACCGCGATCAGGCGAGCGGTCACCGCATCCATCGTCCCCATGCCGGCGATCATCGCCAGCTTGCCGAGTTGCCGGTAGCGGTCGATGAGCGGCGCGGTCTGCTCCTCGTAGACGTCGAGGCGGCGCTTGATAGCTGCCTCGGTGTCGTCCTCGCGTTGGATCACCTCACCTGAGCAGATGTCGCAGATCCATCCGACCTTCGGGGGCTTTTGCGTCGAGTAGTTCGCACCGCAGTCCACACAGACCCGCCTGGAAGCGAGGCGGCGCATGACCGCATTTGTGGGCACGTCGAGGTTGACCACAAGGTCGAGCTCGAGCGGGGCGAGCAGCTCATCGAGCTTCTCTGCCTGCACCACTGTCCGGGGGAAGCCGTCGAGGATGAAACCCCTACTCCTGGTGTTGTCCTGGTCGAGGCGTTCGTCGACCATGCCGAGCACCACCTCGTCTGGGATCAGCTCGCCTGCATCCATGAATCGCCGCGCCTCAAGGCCGAGTGGCGTGCCCGACTTCACCGCAGCGCGCAGCATGTCGCCAGTGGCGATGTGGTCGATCACGTAGTGGTGCGAGAGTCGCACGCACTGCGTCCCCTTCCCGGCACCTTGCTTGCCGAGGACGATGAGCCGCGCCCCGAGTGGCACTTAGTGGAGGAACCCCTCGTAGTTACGCATTGTCAGCTGGCTGTCGATCTGCTTGTTGGTCTCGAGCGCGACACCGACACTGATCAGCAACGTGGTCCCGAAGAACGGTATTCCCGTCACCTTCCAGACCGCGAGCATCGCCGAGGGTACCAGCGCAACGGTAGCAAGAAAGAGCGACCCAGGCAGCGTGATTCGGTTCAAGATGCGCGAGAGATAGCTCTCCGTCGGTGGCCCTGGACGGATGCCAGGGATGTAGCCACCCTGTTTTCGGATGGTGTCCGCCTGCTGGAATGGATCGAAGGTGACCTGCACATAAAAGAACGTGAAGATGATGATGAACAGGCCATAAAGCGTCAGATAGACGCCACTTGTCGGCGACAACAGATTGTTCTGTGTCCACGACCTAAGACCTGCGAGCGGAATCACCGACGCGAAGAGCACCGGGATGTACAGCAACGACGAGGCGAAAATGATCGGGATTACGCCGGCCTGGTTGACCTTGAGCGGGATGTAGGTGCTCTGTCCGCCGTACATCCGCCTGCCCTGCACCCGTCGGGCGAAGGTGACCGGAATCCGGCGCTGACCGAGCTCGACGAAGACGATCGCCACGAGCAGGATCAGCCAGACGAGGATCATGATGATCAAACCGCCGACTCCCCTGTCCAGCCGGATGACGTCGATGTCTTGGGGCAGCGTGGCGACGACGTTGGAGAAGATCAAGATCGACATGCCCTGGCCGATGCCGCGTTGGGTGATCGCCTCACCGAGCCACATGACGAACGCGGTGCCTGCGGTAAAGGTCAAGATGATGAAGGCCACGTGCAGCTTCGAGAAGTTCGGGATCAGGTCGTACTGGCTGCCAGAAGAGCCGAAGAGCTGACCGGAGTGCAGCAAGAAGACCAGGCCCGAGGATTGCATCAGCGCCAGCGTGACCGTCAGGTACCTGGTGGTCTGCGTCAACTTTCGCTGGCCGACCGCACCTTGCTCACGCCACTGGGCGAACTTCGGGATCACGGTGCCGAGGAGCTGGACGATGATCGACGAGGTGATGTACGGCATGATGCCAAGACCAAGGACCGCGGCTCTAGCGAGCGCACCGCCGGAGAACAGGTCGAGGAAGCCGAGGATCCCGGTTCCCTTCGAGGCCGTCGAGATCGCCTGGATCTTCGCGTAGTCGACGCCTGGCACCGGCACGTTCGCGCCGAGCTGATAAACCGAGATCACGAGCAGCGTGAACAGGACTTTGTTTCTGAGGTCGGTTACCTTGGCGATCTGCCTCAACGTCGAAAGCATGCTGCTCCTCGTTGCTCAGAAGTTGTCCGGCTCTCGAACGGCGCACATGCTGGCGTCAACGAGATGCCTCTAGCGATTAGCGAGCGCGTTACCGCGCACCGGGGGCCGACGGTCGCCGTAGGGCGATGGCAGGACCGAAGTCGTACCGCCCGCGGCGGTGATTGCCTCTTTAGCCGATGCGGAGAACGCGTGTGCCTCAACGTGAAGCGCACGCGACAGCTCGCCGCGACCGAGCACTTTGACGAGCCCCTTGTGGTGAACGAGACCGGCAGCCTTTAGCGACTCGACCGTGAACTCCGACGAGTCGAGGGCCTCGAGAATGTCGAGGTTGATCACGTTGTACTCGATGCGGAACGGGTTCGCGAAGCCGCGAAGCTTCGGCACACGCTGTGCAAGTGGAAGCTGGCCTCCTTCGAAGCCCGGCTTCACCTGACGACGGGCGTGCTGGCCCTTGGTGCCACGTCCGGCGGTCTTCCCGCCCTTGCCAGCGATTCCTCGTCCGACACGACGCGCGCTCTTGTTCGAGCCCGGCGCCGGCGCAAGATCGTGAATGTGCATTACTCAGCTGCCTTTGGTGTCGTTGCGGCACGCGGACGGCGAACCGGCTTAGCTTTTTCCTCTTCGATCTCCTCGATCGATATCAGGTGTGGTACCCGGGCAATCATGCCTCTAATCTCGGGGCGATCCGGTAGCACGTTGTTCTGACCGATGCCGCGAAGGCCAAGTGCGCGAAGCGTGCCGCGGTGCATCGGCTTGGTGCCGATGGCTGACTTCACTTGCGTGACCTTGAGTTTGGCCATCAGTGCCCCTCACCGGCGCCGAGGCGTCGGCGCTCGTTGTAGGAGCGGAGCACGCCGGCGGGGACGCAGTCTTCGACCGGCAGGCCACGGAGCTTGGCGACATCTTCAGGTCGACGGAGCGCATGCAGGCCTGCGATCGTCGCATGTGCGACGTTGATGGAGTTCGTCGTGCCGAGTGACTTGGCGATGATGTCGTGCACGCCTGCCATCTCCAAGATGGCACGGGCTGCGCCGCCGGCGATCACGCCGGTACCTGGAGCAGCTGGGCGCATCATGATCTCGCCTGCGCCCGCCTTGCCGATCACCGGGTGGGTGATCGTCGAGCCAGCGAGCGGCACGTCGAAGAGGTTCTTCTTCGCCTCTTCGATGCCCTTTTGCACCGCGAGGCCTGCCTCTTTGGCCTTGCCGTAGCCGAGCCCCACTTTTCCGTTGCCATCGCCGATCACCATCAACGCGGTGAAGGAGAAGCGCCGACCACCCTTGACGACCTTGGCGACGCGGTTGACCTTGATGGTCCGTTCCTCGTACTGGCTCTCGGCCATCAGAACTCCAATCCGGCCGCACGGGCGGCTTCAGCAAGTGCGGCGACACGACCGTGATAGGTCGAACCACCCCGGTCGAAGACGACCGTGGTGATGCCCTTGTCCTTTGCTCGCTCTGCAACGAGTGTGCCGACGGTCTTGGCCGCTTCGACGTTGCCGGTGGCACCGCCTCTGATCGACGCCTCGACCGTCGATGCGGCCGCGATCGTGTGACCGATGCTGTCGTCGATCACCTGGGCGACGATGTGACGATTCGAGCGGAAGACCGCAAGGCGGGGCCGCTCGGCAGTTCCGCTCACCTTGGCGCGGATGCGCGCGTGGCGGCGGGTCTTAAGCCGCATCTTTTCCTGCGTGGACGCCATTTACTTGCCAGCCTTCCCGGCCTTGCGGAGAACGACCTCGCCTGCGTAACGAACACCTTTGCCCTTGTAGGGCTCTGGCTTTCGGAGCCGGCGAATGTCGGCGGCGACTTGGCCGACCATCTCCTTGTCGATGCCCCTGACGGTGATCCTGGTCGGAGCAGGAACTTCGAAACTGATGCCCTCGGGCGCCTCGACAAAGACCGGGTGGGAGAAGCCGAGCGCCAGCTCGAGCGAGCGCTCAGATCGCGCTTGTGCTCGGTAGCCGACACCCACGATCTCGAGGTCCTTCGCGAAGCCATCGGTGACGCCGGTCACCATGTTGGCGACGAGGCTTCGCGTCAGGCCGTGCAGCGCGCGCGACGCTCGCTCGTCGTCGGGACGCTCGACGAGCAAGGTCTTGCCGTCGTCCTCTGGGCGAATGGTCACTGGCGAGGGGATCACACGCGAAAGCGAGCCCTTCGGGCCCTTCACGGTGATCGTCTGCTCGTCGAGCTTCACTTCAACCCCGGAAGGGACAGTGATTGGACTTCGGCCGATACGGCTCATCTGGTCACCTCCGCCTGCACTGCTCGAGACGCCGCACACTGCGGCATCTGGTCGATCTCACCAGACATAGCAAAGCACCTCGCCGCCAACCTTTTTCCGCCTGGCCTCGCGGTCGGTGAGCAGCCCCTGGCTCGTCGATAACACGGCGACACCCATGCCACCGAGAACTCTTGGAACCCGATCACTTTGCACGTAGACGCGAAGACCTGGCGTGGATACACGGCGGATGCCGGCGATCGCGCGAAGTCGCTCCGGTGAGTACTTCATCTGGATCTCGAGCACTTCGCCCGGGCGCGACGGGTCGGTCGCGGACGTGAATCCCGCGATGTA
Organism: Acidimicrobiales bacterium; assembly: GCA_036510575.1. Classification (GTDB taxonomy): domain Bacteria; phylum Actinomycetota; class Acidimicrobiia; order Acidimicrobiales; family Bog-793; genus DATCDR01. The sequence goes on from DATCDR010000088.1 coordinate 16,216, forward strand.
GCCCTCGCGCTCGAGGATGTGCGCTAGAGCCAGCTTCAGCTTCGAGCCGGGCATCTTCACCGAGTCGTGCATCGCGACGTTGGCGTTTCTGATGCGCGTCAACATGTCAGCAATTGGGTCAGTCATCGTCATAGCGAGCTCCTACCAACTTGCCTTCGTCACGCCGGGGATCTCACCGGCGTGAACGAGCTCTCGAAGACAGATACGACAGAGCCCGAACTGACGAAACACAGCCTTGGGACGACCGCAACGCCGGCACCGCGTATAGCCACGGACCTTGAACTTCGGCTTGCGCTGCTGCTTTTGGATGAGTGCCTTCTTTGCCACGACTACTGCACCTCACGTCGGAAGGGGAAGCCGAAGGCGGTGAGCAAGGCTCGCCCTTCGGCATCGGTACGGGCTGACGTCACGATTGAGATGTCCATCCCACGCGTGGTGTCGATCTGGTCGTAGCTGATCTCCGGGAAGATCAGCTGCTCGGTAACACCGAAGGTGTAGTTTCCGTGCCCGTCGAACGAGCGTGGCGAAAGGCCGCGGAAGTCACGGATCCTCGGGATCGCCAAACCGATCAGGCGGTCGAAGAACTCCCACATCCGGTCACCTCGAAGCGTGACCATCGCGCCGATCGCGTTGCCCTCGCGGAGCTTGAAGCTGGCGATCGACTTGCGAGCCTTGGTGACGACCGGTCGCTGACCGGTGATCGCTTGCAGATCGCGGACCGCTCCGTCGAGCAGCGACTGCTGCTGAGTGGCGCGGCCGACGCCGCAGTTGAGGACGATCTTGGTGAGCGTCGGTACTTCCATCACGTTCGAGAGCCCAAGGCTCTCCTTTAGCTCCGCGCGTACTTCCTCGTCGTAGCGACGACGAAGGCGCGGGCGCTCGGCGGTTTCAGTCGGGCTCACAGCGTCTCCCCACATTTGGCACAGACGCGCCGCTTGTTGCCGTCGGCGTCGAACTCGTAGCGAACACGGGTCGGGCCGTCCTTGGAGCAGATGATCGCGACTGCCGAGACTGGGAGCGGCATGTCCTTGTCGATGATGCCGCCCTGCATCGTGGCACGAACCGCACGCGTGTGCCGCTTGGCGATGTTGACACCAGAGACGAGAACCTTGTTCTCTGCCGGCATCGCACGCATCACCTCGCCGGTCTTGCCGCGGTCTTTGCCTGACATCACCTGGACACGGTCACCTTTTCGAATCCGCATCAGATCACCTCCGGAGCAAGACTGATAATTCGCATGAAACGCTTGTCACGAAGCTCACGGCCGACTGGGCCGAAGATTCGGGTGCCACGAGGCTGCAACTGGTCGTTGATCAGCACCGCTGCGTTCTCGTCGAAACGGATGTAGCTGCCATCTGGGCGACGACGCTCCTTTTTGGTCCGAACGACTACGCAGCGCACGACGTCGCCCTTCTTCACCGCAGCACCTGGCACGGCGTCCTTCACGGTGGCGATGAAGACGTCACCAATGGACGCGTACCGACGGCGGCTGCCGCCGAGTACCTTGATGCAAAGGACTTCTTTGGCGCCGGAGTTGTCAGCGACGTGGAGGCGGGTCTCTTGTTGGATCATCGGGCACGCTCGGTGATCTCGACGAGGCGCCAGCGCTTCAACTTCGAGAGCGGACGGGTCTCTTGCACCCGGACCCGGTCACCGACCGCGACGGTGTTCTCCTCGTCATGGACGTAGAGGCGCTTGGTTCGCAGCACGGTCTTTGAGTACCTGGCGTGACGAACCCGCTCGACGACAGCCACCACGGCGGTCTTGTTCATCGAGCTCGACACGACGGTGCCTTCGCGGACCTTCCGAGGATTGAGGCGGCTCGGTGCCACTTCGATGCTCTCAGCCATCAGTTCTCCTCACTTCGTGCCCGCTCACCTTGGAGCGTCAGCAGTCGTGCAATCTCTCGACGCACCTCTGGGATGCGTGCGATGTTGTCAAGCCGTCCAGTCGCGAGCTGGAACCGCAGATTGAATAGCTCCCGACGCGCCTCGATGAGCTTGGTCTCGAGATCGGTGTCGGCAAGCTCGCGAAGCTCAGCAGCCTTGGTCATCAGACGCGCACCCCGCTCTCGGAACCGATGCCCTGGCGAACAACGAAGTGGGCCTTGATCGGAAGCTTCTGGATCGCGCGTTCCATAGCTGCGCGCGCGAGTGTCTCGTCGACCCCGGAGAGCTCAAAGAGGATCCTGCCCGGCTTGACCACTGCGACCCAGTGCTCGGGGTTGCCCTTTCCAGAGCCCATGCGGGTCTCGGCGGGCTTTTGCGTCACTGGCTTGTCCGGGAAGACCCGGATCCAGACCTTCCCACCACGGCGGACGTGACGGGTCATCGCGATTCGAGCGGCCTCGATCTGGCGCGCGGTGATCCAACCTGGCTCGAGAGCCTGGATCCCGTAGTCGCCGAAGTCGACAGTCGCTCCGCCTTTGGCGGCCCCCGTCATACGCCCGCGCTGCTGCTTGCGGTACTTGACCTTTTTTGGCATCAGCATTGTCAGTCGACCTCCCTGCGGAAGTGCGGCGTCTCGTGATGCTCCTCGACGGTTCGGCGCTCGATATCTTCCTCTTCGGCCAACAGGCGCTCGAGAGCGTCATCAGCTGGAGGGGCGACCGGTGCAGGAGTTGGCTCGGCCTCGACGGTCTCGCCTTCGGCGACAACAGCAGGCTCGGTCTCTTCAACAGCGGGTCCCTCGGCGACTGGCGCTACCCGCCGGCCTCCACCTGCTGAGACGAGGCGACGCGGGCGCGGCTCGGTGACTGCCTCGCCGACCGCGAGAGCGGCCTCGCGGTTGATCTTGTCCTCGACGGTCGTCTTGTACGGCAGCACATCGCCTTTGTAGATCCAGACCTTGATGCCGACACGACCTGTCGCGGTACGCGCCTCGCGAAAGCCGTAGTCGATGTCGGCGCGAAGCGTGTGCAGCGGCACACGACCTTCGCGGTAGGACTCGCGTCGGGCCATCTCAGAGCCGCCGAGGCGGCCCGAGCACTGCACCTTCACGCCGAGCGCGCCTGCCTTCTGCACGGTCTGGATCGCTCGCTTCATCGCGCGCCGGAAGCTGATCCGTCGCGCGAGCTGGTCGGCGATGCCTTGTGCGATCAGCGCCGCGTCGAGCTCAGGCTGCTTGATCTCTTGGATGTTCAGCTGGATGTTCGCGTTGTGGGTGAGGCGACCGAGATGCTTACGAAGGCGATCCGCCTCGGCGCCACGACGACCGATGACGATTCCGGGACGAGCCGTGTGAACGTCGACTCGAAGTCGGTCACGGGTCCGCTCGATCTCGATCCGACTCACGGCCGCGGCCTCGAGTTGGGTCGTCAGGTAGTCACGGATCTTCCAGTCCTCGATCACTGCATCCTGGTAGCCGCGGTCCTCGAACCACCGCGACTTCCAATCAGTCGTAATGCCCAGGCGGAAGCCGTAGGGGTTTACCTTCTGTCCCATCAGTTGCCGTCCTCTTCTGGGGTCTCGCCATCGGTGGCCGTGCCACCCTCGGCCTCTTCGACCACTGGTTCATCTGCTACTGCTACTTCTTCGGACTCATCTGCTGCAGGCTCGACCGTCGTCGCTTCGTCGGCGTCGACCTCGACGACGTCGGTGTCGAGCACATCGGTCACCGGCGCATCGATCGTGGTCACGTCGCCATCGTCATCAATCACTTCGTCTGCAGCGAGGACTTCATCGGGCGCAGCTGGGGTGCTCTGACCCGAGGCCTCACGCCGGCGGGTTCCAGCTACGCGGCGGGACCGTCGGTCGGCGGCTTCGGCGGCGACGCGAGCGCGGCGGCGCGCAATCTTCTCGTCTGGCATGCGGGCGAGGATGATCGTGATGTGACACGAGCGCTTACGAATACGCGTCGCACGACCACGTGCTCGCGGCCTCCAGCGCTTGAGCGTGGTGCCTTCGTCGGCGTAACAGGTGGCTACGTAAAGCTCGCGCGGATCGAGTCCGTCGTTGTGCTCGGCGTTTGCTGCACACGAGTGCAGCAACTTGGCGACGACCGTCGCTGCTGCGCGGTCAGTGTGGGCGAGGATGTCGCTCGCACGGTCGTATTCCACGTCGCGGATGAGGTTCAGAACCTCGCGAACCTTGTTCGGCGCCATATTCGAATTGGCAAGAGTGGCGCGCGTGCCAGGGCGTTCGTTGGTCTTGGTGGCCGTCATCAACGCCTCCCCGCGCGCTCTTGCCCGGCGTGGAACCTGAAGGTGCGCGTCGGCGCGAACTCGCCGAGCTTGTGACCGACCATCGACTCGGTGATGTAGACCGGAACGTGCTTTCGGCCGTCGTGAACGGCGATGGTGTGGCCCACCATGTCGGGAATGATCGTCGAGCGGCGCGACCACGTCTTGATGACGCGCTTCTCGTTCTTTTCGTTCAAGACGTCCACCTTCTTCAACAGATGGTCGTCTATGAAGGGTCCCTTTTTCAGACTCCGTGGCATCTCTGTCCTCTATTCCGGCTCAGCGTCTTGCGCCGCGGCCGCGACGACGTCGAATGATCAACTTGTCGGAGGCCTTCTCGCGCGAACGCGTACGACCCTCCGGCTTGCCCCACGGCGACACCGGGTGACGACCACCCGAGGTCTTGCCTTCGCCACCACCGAGTGGGTGGTCCACCGGGTTCATCGCCACACCACGAGACTGCGGTCGGACACCCTTCCACCGGTTTCGTCCTGCCTTGCCGATAGAGATCAACTCGTTCTCGGAGTTGCCGACCTCACCGAGCGTGGCGCGACAATCAATCGAGACGCGGCGCATTTCGGTCGAAGGCAGCCGGAGCGTCGCGAACATGCCTTCTTTGGCGACCAGCTGAACGCTCATGCCGGCTCCGCGAGCGAGCTTGCCACCACCACCGGGCCGGAGCTCGACGTTGTGGACTACTGAGCCGACCGGGATGTAGCGCATCGGCAACGCATTTCCGGGTCGGATGTCCGCACCCTGCCCAGACTGCAACATGTCGCCAACCGCGACGCGCGACGGCGCAAGGATGTACCGCTTCTCGCCGTCGAGGTAGTGCAAGAGCGCGATGCGGGCGTTCCGGTTCGGGTCGTACTCGATGGCCGCGACCTTGGCGGGCACGCCGTCTTTGTCACGCCAGAAGTCGACGATCCGGTATTGGCGCTTGTGGCCGCCACCGCGGTGTCGACTGGTGATTCGCCCATAGGAGTTGCGACCACCGGTCTTTGGAAGTGGCGCGACGAGCGTCCGCTCGGGGCGATCCTTCGTGATCTCGGCGAAGTCCGAGACCGACTGGAACCGACGTCCGGCGCTAGTCGGCTTGCGCTTACGCACTGCCATTTCGGCTCCTAGCTCTCGAACAGTTCAATGCGGTCTTCGCCTTTTAGGCGGACGATCGCACGCTTGGAATCTGAACGCTTACCGAAGGTGGAAGCGCGGCGGTTCCGCTTGCGCTTGCCCTTCCGGTTCAGCGTGTTGACGCTTTCGACCCGGACGTCGAATGCCTCTTCGACGGCCAGGCGGATCTCGACCTTGGACGCACGCGGGTCGACGACGAACACGTACGCGCCCTGGTCCATCAAGCCGTAGGACTTCTCCGAGATCACCGGACGAATAAGTACGGTGCGGTCACTCACTGTCGCCTTCCTTCTCGATCTCATCAGCGACAGCCGCATCCGACACAGCAACATCGGACGCCGACGCATCGATCTCAACCGCAACCGGCTCGGCTGCTACGGGCACAGCTGCTACCGGCGCAGGCGCAACCGGCATCGGCTCATCGACCACCGGTTCGAAGTCCACTGGCGCGTCGAGAACAGCGACCGTCGACGTATCGCTTCCTCCACCGGGCAGCGTCTCGTCGGTAAAGACGATGACGTCGGCGCAGAGCACGTCGAAGGCCGTGAGCTGGTCGCCAGGAAGCGTGACCACGTTGGGCAAGTTCGCGAGCGACCGAGCGGTCGCCTCGTCATCCCTACTCAGCACGACGAGTACGCGACCATCGGCATCGAGTGCGGTCAGCACTGCGAGCGCACTCTTGGTCTTTGGAGCGCTGAGCCCGAAGGAGTCGACCAACCGCAGGCCACCTTCGTTGGCGCGATCGGAGAGCGCGCAGCGAAGCGCCGCCCGGATCATCTTCTTCGGCGTCTTCTGGTCGTACTTTCGCGGACGTGGGCCGAGCGCGACGCCACCGCCGGAGAAGTGCGGTGCACGATTCGTGCCCTGACGAGCGTTGCCGGTGCCTTTTTGGCGGAACGGCTTCGCGGCTCCGCCTGCCACCTCGGCGCGGGTCTTGGTGTTCTGGGTCCCCGATCGCCGAGCAGCAAGCTGTGCGGTCACGACCTGGTGGAGCAGCGGCACGTTCACGCTCACGCCGAAGATCGTCTCGTCGAGCTCCACCGTCCCGAGCACGCTGCCGTCAGCAGAGCGCCGCTCGAGGGTTAGTGACGTAGAGGTAGCTGCAGTCGTCACTTCCCGCCTCCCTTCACCGCGTTCCGGATCAGCACCAGTCCGCCACGCGGGCCGGGGATCGCACCTTTGACGAGGATGATCTCGCGCTCGGCATCTGCCTCGATGACCTCGAGATTGAGCGTCGTGGTCTTCTCGTGTCCGAGGTGACCCGACATCTTCGTGCCCTTGAAGACACGAGCCGGCGTGGCACACGCTCCGATCGAACCTGGCGCGCGGTGGTGCTTGTGGTTACCGTGCGCGGCGCCCTGGCCTTTGAAGTTGTGCCGCTCCATGACGCCGGCAAAGCCCTTGCCCTTCGAGATCGCGGTGACGTCGACCTTCTCACCGGCGGTGAGGATCGCAGCGTCGATCTCCTGGCCGATCGAGTACGCGCTCGTGTCATCGATACGCAGCTCGACGAGTCGACGACCTGGGTCGACCGAGGCGGACGCGTAGTGCCCCGCCTCCGGCTTGGTCAGCGTCGAAGCACGGCGCACCCCGTAGGTGACCTGGAGAGCCGAGTAGCCCTCCTTCTCGGGGGTCTTCACCTGCACGACACGAGCCGGCTGGACCTTGACCACGGTCACCGGGATGGCGCGGTGTTGTTCGTCAAAGATCTGCGTCATGCCGATCTTCTCGCCGACGATCGCCTTGGTTGCCATCGCTCTCTTCCCGCTCGTTCTCGCACAGCACGTGGGTGCTCTGCGCTGGGCTTTGGTGCCCTACTCATGACTGCGCTCCGCTCGGGCAGAAGCCCGGCGGAGCACACGTTGTGGTTGCCGGGTGGTCCCCCGTAGCGGGGCACGCCCGGACGTCGTGTTAATAGTGCTGTCGGGCGAACCCGACGGGCTGCTGACTATACCACCTCAGCAGCTGTCGCTAACTCGGCGGGATCCGCTTCTGCCAAGCGCCACCGGCGCAGAACAGCGGCTTTATCCGCGCTCCTAGCCGAGACGGCAAGGAGCAGGCGCTTAGACCTGTTGGATCTTGATCTCGATGTCGACGCCGGCAGGCAGATCGAGACGCTGTAGCGAGTCCACGGTCTTTGGCGTGTGGTCGATGATGTCGAGCAGACGCTTGTGGATCCGCATCTCGAAGTGCTCGCGGCTGTCCTTGTGCTTATGCGGCGAGCGGATCACCGTGTAGCGGTGCTTCTCCGTGGGGAGCGGCACCGGCCCGAGCACCTTGGCCTGGGTGCGGAGCACGGTCTGGACGATCTTTTCGGTCGACTGATCGAGAATCTCGTGATCGTAGGCCTTCAGGCGGATTCTGATCTTCTGGCGGGGGCCTTCTGCGGCCATGGGTGCAGCGTCCTCTCGTGGGTGTTCGCTAGATCCTGATTATTCGAGGATCTTGGTGACAC
>DATCDR010000089.1:0-44347 GCA_036510575.1 Acidimicrobiales bacterium
GTTCGCGCCGAACACGAGCGTCGATCGGCGGTGGCAGCGCGCGAACAGCGGCCGCGGCGATCCAGCTCGGCGGTGAGTAGAGCTAGGCGGGAGCCCCGAAGCCGACGGGGATACCGCCTTCGATCGGCGGTTGGAGTGGGAAGTGGCAAGCCGCGCTGTGACCGTCGCCGAAGAGCCGGTGCTGCGGCTCGACCTCGCCGCAAATGTCTTGTGCCATGGGGCAGCGAGTCCGGAAGCGGCAGCCACTCGGCGGAAAGATCGCGCTCGGAAGCTCGCCTTGTACGGCGGCACTCTTTCGGCGGGCAAGGGACGGATCTGGAATCGCGACGGTGTCGATCAGTCCCCGCGTATAGGGGTGAGCTGCCCGCTCGTAGACATCTCTCGCCGTACCGGTCTCGACGAGTTTTCCGAGATACATCACGCCGATGTCGTCGGCTAGATATCTCACGACCGCGAGATCGTGGCTGATCACGAGATAAGTCAACTCGTGCCGGTCCTGCAGCGAGCGCATGAGATTGATGATCTGGGCTTGGATCGAGACGTCCAGCGCCGATACCGGCTCGTCGGCGACGATCAGGCGCGGGTTGAGCGCAAGGGCACGGGCGAGCCCGATTCGTTGACGCTGACCACCGGAAAACTCGTGCGGGTACAGCTCCGCCGAACGCGGCGAGAGGCCGACTTCGGCCAAGAGCGCACCGACTCGGACGTCGCGGTCCCGACCGCTGCCGAGCCCTTGGATGACGAGCGGCTCCTCGATGATTGCACCGACGCGCATCCGAGGGTCGAGTGACGCGTAGGGGTCCTGAAACATGAGCTGCAGATCCCGCCGGCGTCTGCGAAGGTGCCCACCGCTCAGTGTCGCTAGGTCCTCCCCCTCGAAATGCACGCTGCCGCCAGTCGGGCGCTCCAAGGCGACCACGAGGCGGCCGATCGTGGTCTTGCCACAGCCGGACTCGCCAACCAGCCCGAAGGTCCTGCCCCGCCGGATCTCGAACGAAACGTCGGAGACGGCCTTTACCGAGCCAAGCTTTCGCTGGAGAATCGCTCCAGCGGTCACCTCGTACTCCTTGACCAGATTCCGGACATCGACCAGCACGTCCGAGGGCGACTGCACGCGAGACGATGCGCCCTCGCTCGCATCGGCGCGGACGTAGACGGGGACGCTCGCGGAGTCGCCATCGGATGCGTGTCGAATCGGCCCATCGACTGGGTGGAAGCACGCAAACACGTGCCCCGCTTCATCCGCGGATTCGTCTGATCCAAGCGTCCCGCCGAGCACCGGGTCATCGGTCCGGCAGGTATCCGTCGCCCTCCCACATCGGGCGGCGAATCGGCATCCGACGAGGGAGCCCGCAAGATCTGGCGGCAGCCCGGGGATGGTAAAGAGTGCAACCGACCGATCCTGGTCGAGGCGGGGAATCGCGTCGAGCAACGCCTGGGTGTAGGGGTGGTGCATCTTCGAGAACAGCTCGGTCGTGGTCGCCGATTCGACGATCTTGCCGGCGTACATCACCATCACGCGATCTGTACGCGTCGCAATCACACCCATGTCATGGGTGATGAGCACGATCGCCATCTGAAGACGTGAGCGCAGCTCATCGAGGAGGTCCAAGATCTGCGCCTGGATCGTGACGTCGAGCGCGGTCGTCGGCTCATCGGCGATCAGGACCTTCGGCTCACACGCCAACGCCATCGCGATCATCACGCGTTGGCGAAGGCCTCCCGACAGTTGGTGCGGGTAGTAGTCGATGCGCTCAGACGGTCGAGGAACTCCGACGAGGTCGAGGACCTCGAGCGCGCGGTCCCTCGCCGCTTCCTTGCTGGCGCCGCGGTGGAGTCGTACCGACTCCTCGATCTGCCTGCCGATCGTCCAGGTCGGATTCAGCGAAGTCATCGGATCCTGAAAGATCATCGCGACCTCGTCACCGCGGATCGATTCCATCTCCTTCTCGCGAAGGTTCGACAGCTCACGGCCTTGCAGCCGAATGCTCCCCGACGTCACGTGCCCGATTGTCGGCAGCAGCTTCATGATCGAGAGGCCGAGCGTTGACTTTCCACAACCCGACTCGCCGACAAGACCGACACACTCGCCGGCCCTGACCTCGAGCGAGACGTCGTCGACCGCTCGCACCGTCGAGCGGCGAAGGTGAAACTCGGTATGCAGCCCCTCGATCTGCAGGACTGGCGCGGCGTCGCTTTGGGACAGCTCCAGGTCGAGTCCGGCGGTCGTCACTTCCGACATCGTGGCATCCTCCCAGCGAGTGCCAGACTCCACAGGCTCGCCCGCGACGTCAACCGCGGACGCCCGGCCGCATCCCGCGACTCGCACGAGACCCATCCCGGCCAGCGATCGAATCGTACTTCCTCGGGCTTTGGCAGTAGCTGAACGCGCGACGAGCCGTCACGAGGTCAGGAATCTGCACGGCGTCAGGCGCGTGCTTTTTGCGTCAGCTCCGCAGCGGCGTGAACGGCCTTCAAGATGCCCTGGTAGCCCGTGCACCTACAGAGATTGCCCGAGAGTGCCTCTCGAATCTGATCGTCGTCGGGCGCCGGGTTATCCCGGAGAAACGCCGTGACCGAAACAACGAAGCCAGGTGTGCAAAAGCCACATTGCAGGCCGTGATTGGCCCAGAAGGCCTGCTGCACCGGACTGAGAGAACCATCATCTGGCGTCAGGCCCTCGATGGTGGTGACACTCGAGCCGACTGCTTGAACCGCGAACATGAGACACGAACGCACGGCGTTGCCATCTACCAGCACCGTGCAGGCGCCACAGACGCCATGCTCACAGGCGAGATGCGTGCCGGTGAGGGAACACCGCTCGCGCAAGAAGTCTGCGAGCGTGACGCGCGCCTCGATAAAGGCACGCGTGATCGACCCGTTCACTTCGATCGAGACGGGCAGCTCATCCACGGGTAGCCTCCTCGATCGCTGAGCGCAGCGCGCGCTCGACCATCACAGCACCTACCGTCGCGCGGTAGCGCGCCGAGGCATGGACATCGTCGGTCGGATTCGTCGCCTCGACCGCTATCGCCGCGATCTCGCCGAAATCGATGGTATCCGGAGTCGCTCCGAGGAGGGCCATCTCCGCGTCGCTCCCCCGGATCGGTGTCGCGTCCATGCCCATAAGAGCGATCGCGGCCCGTTCGACGGCTCCTGATGCCCCAAGAGTGAGGGCACACGCCGCGCCCGTGATCGCGAAATCGCCGAGACGAAGGGCCATCTCTGCAAATCCAAAGCCGCTGCGCGCTATCGCCACTGGGAAGTGCACCGCCACCACGATCTCCTCTGCAGTCGCCGCGGTCTCCCACATCGACAAGAAGAACTCACCGGCATGCACTCGCCGTGCGCCGTCTGGTCCGAGAAGTTCAACCTCGGCATCGAGAGCGAGTGCGACCGCTGGCAGCTCTGACGCTGGGTCGGCGTGCGCGATCGAGCCGCCCATCGTCCCGCGATTTCGAATCTGAAAGTGACCGATGTGCGGAATTGCCTTGGCGATCAGCGGTGCGGTCGAAGCGACCAGCGCGTCGTGCTCGGCTGCCGCTTGCCTCGTCATGGCTCCGATCGAGAGCCATTCGCCACTCTGGGTGATGAACTGCAGCGTCGGAATACGGTTCAGATCGATCAGATGGGCAAAACGCGTCAGCCGCAGCGCAAGCATCGGCACGAGACTCTGCCCGCCTGCGAGAACCTTGGCGTCGTCCCCGAACGTCGCAAGCAGCGCGACCGCCTCATCGACGGTCGTCGGCGAGTGGTACTCAAATCGGGCTGGCTTCATCCCTGCTCTTTCGAAGTTCTGCGTGACATTGTGACCGTAGGGCTCCCAGGGCGAGGATACAAATGTCCTCCTCCGGCCGGATCAAAAATGAGTCGGATCACAGATGAGATCGTGCCGACGCGCTTTGTAAGCTCGGTGTGCAGCCACGTGCCATCTATGCGACAACGGAGGTCCGAGAGTGACGAACGTCGATACGGCCGAAGCCGCGCGTTTCGTCGGTGCCCGCACCCGACGCAAGGAAGACCCTCGACTATTGAGTGGGCAGGGCCACTACGTCGGTGACGTGCAGCTCCCGCGAATGGGACACGTGGCCTTTGTGAGAAGTCCCTATCCCCGCGCTCGCATCGAGGCGATCGACGTCGAGGGCGCCAAGGCATCTTCAGGCGTGCGAGGCGTACTCGTCGCAGCGGACTTCAAGGAAGGCCTCAAGCTGCCGACCCCGTGGCGTGGCTCGCTCCTCGCCGACGCCTATGCCTCCTACGCGGGAGAGCCAATCGTCATGGTGGTAGCCGACAGCCGGGCGGAAGCAGAAGACGCCGCAGAGCTCGTCGAGGTCACCTACTCACCCGAACGGGCGGTCACCGATCTCGAGGCGGCGATAGCGGGTGAGATCACCGCACATCCAAGCGACGACACCAATCTGTTCGACCAGACAACGAGCCCAGGCTACGACGCAGTCGACGCAATCATCGCGGCCGCCCCTCGCGTATTCAGCGAACGGATCGAGCAGCACCGTTACGTGCACTCTCCGATGGAGACTCGTGGCGTCGTCGCCGACTGGCACTCAGCAGACTCGACGATGACGATCTGGATCTCGACGCAGGGCCCACATCCAGCGGTAAACCACTTCGCTGGAATCTTGCAGCTACCGCCGACTTCCATCAGGGTTCTCGCAGAAGACGTCGGCGGCGCGTTCGGCCAAAAGATCGCCGTCACGCGAGAGGAGACCTCTATCGCGGTCGCCTCTCGACTGCTCGGGCGGCCGGTGCAGTGGATCGAGGATCGTTACGAGAATCTCGTCGCCGCCCCGCACGCGCGACGCGAGTTCGTCGACGTGGCGGTAGGTACGACCGAAGACGGCATCATCCTCGCGATGAAGGTCGACCAGTACCAGGACTGCGGTGCCTACGGAGGTTCGGGTGGCGGCAACTTCGTCAAGATGATCCCTGGGCCCTACCGGGTACCGACCGTCGAGGTCCGGTCGACCTCGGTGCGGACGAACACCTCGTCGCGTGCGGCATATCGCGGCCCGTGGATGGTAGAGACGTTGCTTCGCGAGACGATCGTCGACATCATCGCGAGAGAGCTCGGCATCGACCCCCTCGAGATGCGGCGACGCAACATCCTGCATCGCTCAGAGCTGCCCTACGTGACCGGCACGGACATGACGTATGACCTCATCACCTCCGAAGAGACGATGGAACGTGCCGTGGCCATCTTGGGCTACGAGGACTTCCGCGCTGAACAGGCAGCTGCACGACTTAACGGCCGCTATCTCGGAGTCGGGCTGACGGTATTCGTGGAGCCCTCCGCGATGGGCGCCCGACTACTGAGTGACGGCGCAGCGATCCGGATCGACACCGCAGGGAAAGTTCTCGTCAGCATGGGCAGCGGTTCCCAGGGCCACAGCGTCGAGACGACGATCTGTCAGATTGTCGCCGACGAGCTCGGCGTCGACATCGCCGACGTCAGCATCGTCCTCGGTGACACCGCTGCGACACCCTTCGGAGGAATGACCGGCGGCAGTCGAAACGCGGTGAGCGGCGGCAACTCCGCTGCCAAGGGTGCGTCGGACCTCCGGCAAAAGGTGCTCGAGATAGCGGCACATGAGCTCGAGGCCTCGCCGGAGGATCTCGAGATCCAAAAGGGTGTGATCTCGGTGAAGGGCGCGCCCGTGATGTCGCGGACGCTCGCTCAGATCGCGCAGCGGGCACAGGCCTCAAAGGACCTCCCGGCAGGGATGTCGCCGGGACTCGAGGTGGTGGGGCGCTACACCACGACGACTGGCTACACCTACTCCAACGCCGCCCACATAGCGGTCTGCGAAGTGGACGTGATCACCGGGCGGGTCACGGTGAAGCGATTCATCGTGAGTGAGGACTGCGGGGTGATAATCAACCCGAACGTGGTCGAAGGCCAGATCGCGGGAGGGGTGATCCAAGGAATCGGCGGGGTGCTCTACGAGCACTTCGTCTACGACGCCGACGGCAACCCGCTCACGACGACCTACCTCGACTACCTGATTCCAACCTCCACCGACGTGCCGGTCATCGAGTACGACCACCTCGAAACTCCCGCGCCGACCAACCCTGGCGGCTTCAAAGGGATGGGTGAAGGAGGAGCCATCGGCGCGCCGTCAGCGATCATCAACGCAGTGTTCGATGCACTCGCGCCCTTCGGCGTAAAGATCACGCGCCAACCGCTTACGCCACCGGCGATCCTGGAGCTGTTGGAAGCGGCAAAACCCGCTAGCTGATGCTCGCCCGGAGCGCACCTGAGGCCCTGATCGGAAGTTAGAGGTCGCCTCGGAGATAGCGCTCGATGTCCTCTGCCAGCTCGTCTCCAGAGGGCAGGTCTCGCTCGCTCACGACGTTCAGGTCCTCAGCGCCGTACTGGCGCTCGAGCTGGTGCACCATCGCCGTCTGCTCGTCGGACTGAGCAATCAGCTCGTCGAGCTGTTCGCGCGTAGCGTCCGCAGCGGCACGAAGGTCCGACAAGTCGACGGACAACCCGGTTATGAGCGACAGCGACTCGAGGAGCGCGATAGACCCTGCTGGATACGGGCTCTGGCCGACGTAGTGGGGAACCCGAGCCGAGAGGCCGATCGACGGGATACCTACCTCTTGACAGTACGAGCCGATGACGTCGATCATCCGCGCCGGTCGCTCACGGGCTCCTTGCATGTAGCCGATCCGCGCCGCGAGCTCTTGATCGGACGCCGTAGAGGTAACCGTCACGGGACGGGTGTGCGGCGTTGCCGCCGGGAACGCGCCGAGCCCGACGATCATCGTCACCCCGAGCTCGACCGCCAGATCACGCACTTCCTCGGCGAAGGGTCGCCAGCGAAGATCAGGCTCGGGGCCGACGAGGAACGCGACCCCTGCGCCCCGTCGGTCCATGCCGACGCGAAGACGCGGGCCGGGCCAGTAGATGCGACCACGAACCCCGTCTTCGATGCGAAGCCTCGGTCGACGAGCACGCAGGTCGATGTACTCGTCCGAATCGAAGATCGCGAGCGCCCGTGTCTCGATCTGCTCCAACATCGAAGCCGCCGCAGTCGCTGCGGCGTAACCGGGATCAATCCACCCTTCCATACCGACGATCAGAATTGGTCGCCCAGGCGGAACGACGTCTCTTCGGATGTAGCTCACAGATGTGACGCTAGTGCCGCCACACGAAGGCCCCTCGCACCGACCCGCCGCTTCGGCGCCGGGCGTGCTTGGTTGCTACAGCGCGCCGAATCCGATCAATGCACCGACGAGCATCAACACCACTCCGCCGAGCAGCTCGCCGTACTCGCCGATCCGCATGCCTATCCGCCTGCCGAGCTCGAGGCCCACCAGGCTCATCCCGACACTCACGGCGGCGATGACGAGGGCGGCAAGCACGAGCGAGACGTGATAGGTACCGAGCGCGAAACCGACGATGAGGTTGTCGATGCTGAGTGCCGCGCCCGCGACGATCAGGTGCCCAATACCACCTCGGTGTCGCTCCGGGCTCGGCTCATGTTTGGCGCGGCGCTCGATCTCTGAAGTCACGATGCCGTAGAGACCCGTGAGCGCGAGGATTACACCGCCAATCACGTGAGCGTGGCCGCCGAGCACGTGCGTAAGCGAGCGACCAATCAGCAGTCCGACAATCGGCATCCCGCCCTCGAAGACGCCGAAGACGAGCGCGATTTGCAGCCGAAGCTTGGCATCGAGCCCCGAGAGGCCGATCCCGATTGCCGCCGCGAAGTTGTCGAGACCAACCGAAACCGCGACGAGCAAAATCGCGAGCACCCGACGACGGTACTGCGTGGACGCGTCAAAGCGAGGTAGGCCTGCCGACCCTTGCCTGCCAGAGGGTAACGCCGCGTGACACAGCTCAACATCGAGATAAATGCAATAGATTGCCTATCGCGCCCGGTTCGGGGCCGGCACGTCGAATTGTGGAGGCTAAATGACGACATCGGCGACATCTCAACCAGTGGCACCAGGCATGGATCCCGACGCCGCTGAGAAGCGGCGAACAGTCAGCGAGGACGCCACGCGGATCCTCCGCGCCGAGTTCGATCACGACCTCGGCGTCTCGTACGGACCACATCCAAAGCAGGTCTTCGACTGCTACTACCCCGCGAACGCGACCGATGCGCCGGTGATGGTCTTCCTGCACGGCGGCGGCTTCCGCCAGGGCTCGCCGGGGCCGGTTGCCTACTACGGGCGGCCGATACTCGAGGCCGGAGGTGTCTTTGCTTCACTCGGCTATCGGCTAGCCCCCGAGGTCCGCTTTCCCGACACCACCGAGGACGCCGAGCTCGGGCTCGCCGCGATCGGAGAGGTCGTCACAGCAAAGGGAGCCAGGGGCAATTCGATGCACCTGTCTGGACACTCCGCCGGTGCGTCGCTCGCGGCGATGGCCGCACTGCGACCGCAAACGCCGGTGACGAAGGCGATCGGCGGCCTCGTGCTCGTGAGCGGCATGTACAACGACTCGGTCCGGTCGCCGGAGATCGGAAATCTCGAATCACCACGCTTCGTGCAAGATCTCACCAAAGCCATCGAGCGCACCCCTGCGAACACGATCGTGATCGCCGGTGACCACGACCTGCCAGCCGTGATGCCGGCGGCGCTGGCGATGATCGAGGCAATTCAACACTCAGACGGCACCGTCGAGTTCTTCGTCGAGGAGGATGCGGATCACTTCGAAGCGATCAGGGGCTTTGCAACTGCCGGCACGCCCACCGCTACGGCGGTGTTGAAGATGATGGGTCTGGCTTAACCGACTCGGGAAGGCCGTTTCGCCGATCTGCCGCAGCAGAAAAAGAGGGCCACGCGGCGGTCCGGCACGACAGGGGGTAGCGCACCGGACCGCTTAGCTTGGCTTACCCTCAGTTCTATCGGCAAAATCTGTGACTCAGCTGTCGAGTAGACGACAATCTGTTGAAGAATTCCTAAATATTTGCAACTCTCGTGCCGGTATTCTCCCGTCAAAAGAAATCGAACGGGTTACGCCGCGCTAGTAGTGCCCACCGCTTCGATGAGAGCGACGAGCGCGCCGTTGCCGTCACGGGACTCGAACTGTCGGACTCGCCAGGCCGCATCGGTATCCGGGAAGTCGGAGCGAAAATGTGCACCACGCGACTCCACCCGAGAATTTGCCATCTCAGCGAGCACCTGGGCGATGAGGAAGAGATTCATCGTCTCGAACTCGGCCTCCGAGCGCGGCTGGCCCGCCGTCTCGAGCTTTTGAGCGACAAAACTCGAAAGTGCCCCGAGGCCCCTGCCGTCACGGATAACCCCTGCATGCAGCACCATCTCGCGTCGAAGTGCTGCCCGGTCCGCGAGCGAGAGCGGGGGCTCGTCGAGTGCGAAATCTGACGCCTCGAAGGTTTGGGCCACGACAACTCCGGGTAGACGTACCTCAGCAGAGATCGCGGCCGCTGCTAGGCGGCCAAACACCGCTCCCTCGAGGAGTGAATTCGACGCGAGACGATTCGCTCCGTGTACCCCCGATGAGGCAACCTCGCCGACCGCGAAGAGACCGCGGACCGTCGTTCTCCCGTCGAGGTCGGTCCAAACACCGCCCATCGTGTAGTGGCAGGCGGGCGAGATCGGGATCGGCTCTGTAACAGGATCGACACCATAGGATCGGGCGACGCCAAGGATCGTCGGGAAACGATGATTGAGTTGCTCCTCGCCGAGCCCGGTTGCGTCAAGGAACAAGTGGTCGACTCCCGTCGCAACCATCGTCTCGAACACTCTCCGAGCGACCACATCGCGCGGCGCCAGATCTCCGAGCGGGTGGACGCCGTCCATCACCGACCTGCCATCGGCGTCGACGATGTGTGCCCCTTCACCGCGCATCGCCTCGGAGAGCAGCGGGCGCGGGTCGGCGTCTACGAACAGCGTCGTCGGATGGAACTGCACGAATTCGAGGTCGGCAAGTCTCGCTCCCGCACGGAGGGCCGCCGCGGCCCCGTCCCCGGTACACGACCGCGGCGCGGTCGTCTCGGCGAAGAGTTGACCGTAGCCGCCGCTCGCAATCACGACCGTGCCGCATCGGACGTAGCGCAACTGGCCGGCGACGAGCACGAGCGCCCCAGCGACACCGCCGCTCGCATCGGTCAAAATGTCGACGAGGAAGCCCTGCTCGATCAGTCTGGTGTCGGAGCGCCGAACCCGCTCGAGCAGTGCGCGGACAATCTCTGCGCCGGTCGCGTCGCCGCCGGAGTGGACGACCCGGCGACGTGAGTGGCCGCCCTCCATCGTGAGCGCGAGACCGAGGCCCTCGAGATCGAGACGGACCCCGGAGGCTTCGAGGAAGGCAACCGCGTCGGGTGCCTCTTCGACAAGTACGCGCACGGCCGACTCGTCGCCGAGCCCTGCGCCGGCGATGATCGTGTCGCTCAGGTGGAACTCTGGACGGTCGCCGGCATCGATCGCCACGGCGACACCACCTTGGGCGTAGAGCGTCGAACCAAACCCGAGAGAGCCCTTCGTCATCAGCCCAGCGGAGGCATCGCCGACAAGTGACAGCGCGACCGTGAGTCCAGCGATACCTGACCCGACGATCAGTACGTCGAGATCATCCTTCGGTAGTTTCGCTAGATCGAACGTCGTTAGAAACCGCGGCGACGAGAGCGGCGAGACAACGGTCAAG
Organism: Acidimicrobiales bacterium; assembly: GCA_036510575.1. Lineage (GTDB taxonomy): Bacteria > Actinomycetota > Acidimicrobiia > Acidimicrobiales > Bog-793 > DATCDR01. The sequence goes on from DATCDR010000089.1 coordinate 10,640, forward strand.
GGAGCGACACTCACTCGCCAGTCGAGGACGGCGAGCCGATCGCGATCATGCGTTGCACCGAGGCGAGCGCTCGCATCCGGGTCTCCTCGTCAACGGTCACTTCGAAGGTTCCCTCTCGGAGCGACGTGAGGAGGCGCTCTGGAGTCGTCATCTTCATGAATCGACACACCGCTGCGGAGTTGACAGCCGAGAATGTGGCCCTCGGATTCGCATTCTGAAGCTGATGGATGATCCCCGTCTCAGTCGCCACGAGTGCCCGTCCGTCGCCAAGCTCTCGAGCAGCGTCGACCATCGAGCCCGTCGAGAGGATCTTCGTCCGTTCCGCGGGGAGATCACCCTTGCCGAGGAGGTACAGCGCGGTCGAGGTGCAGCCACACTCCGGATGGATGAACAGCGTCGCGTCCGGCTGCTCGGCGATCTTGTCCTTGAGCGAGGTCGGGTCGATCCCTGCATGGACGTGACACTCACCGAGCCAGATCTCAAGGTGTCGCCCAGTCGTTCGAGCAACGTGACTACCGAGAAAGAAATCCGGCAGAAAGAGGATCTCGGCATCGCGCGGCAGCGACTCGACGACTTCGACGGCGTTGGAAGAAGTACAGCAGATATCCGACTCCGCCTTGACCGCTGCAGAGGTATTGACGTAGGCGACGACCGTCGCGCCGGGATGTTCTGCCTTCCACGCGATCAGCTGCTCGGCCGTGATCGAGTCGGCAAGGGAGCATCCGGCTTCTTTGGCAGGGAGCAATACCGTCCGGTCCGGCGCGAGGATCTTGGCCGTCTCCGCCATGAAATGCACGCCGCAAAAAACGATCGTCTTCGCGTCGCTCGATTCCGCGATCCTCGAGAGCGCCAGTGAGTCGCCCACGTGGTCGGCGACATCTTGGATCCACGGCAGTTGGTAGTTATGGGCGAGGATGACCGCTTCACGCTCCTTAGCAAGGCGACGGACCTCCCCAGCAAAGGACGTAAAACTAAGCGGTGCTGAAAGTGCTTCCGTCGTCATCTGGCCATCACCCCAGAACCGTCCGCCGTGCCGTGCGCACCGCTGGATCGAACTTTATACTCACTGCGAGCATTTACCTAGATTAGCCCGCGGACGGGACGGTCCGGCAAAGGGAATCTAGCGAGGGAAGCGCCTCGGCAACGTCACCCCTGGAGCTGGTCGTTCGCGAAGCACCTCACGTCGAAAACGGAAGAGCTCCGCCGGCCTCCCCCTTGGCGGAGCGTCGAGCTCGCCGGTCCGCTCGACGAGTTGGGCCTGCTCGACGAGGCGGCGAAAGTTCGACTTGTGCAATCCCATCCCCGAGAGCGCCTCGACGACCCGTTGGAGTGCGAGAAGTGTGAACGCCTCGGGCAGGAGCTCGAATACGACGGGTCGATACGAGAGCTTGCCGCGCAGTCGCTCGAGGGATGCCGCCACAATTCTGCGATGATCGAGCGGCATCGCAGAGCCTGACGACATCGAGAGTTGCGCGTCCTTTGCGGACGGCTTCGCTTCTGCAACAAGGCCGGCGTCATAGAGCAGCTCGTAGCGCGAAAGGACGCGGTTCGGATCCCACGTCATCGCACCGAGCCCGAAGGCGATCTCCACTCGGTCGCGCCGCGCAGACTGAACACTCGGGCTCGTCCCAGCAGCCGCCCACTCACCAAGACCTGGAGCGATCACAGCGTCGATGACCGCCGGACGACCTGTCCGCCAGTCCTCCCACGGCAGGTACGTGTAGATCGGACGCCAGGCAGGACTTCCCTGACCGAAGACCTCCACCTGGCGCGCCAAGGCGAGATATGCGATCGAGAGCAGCCGACGTTGACCATCCGCGTCGCGATCGCGATCGCCAAAGGTGTAGAGCTGCTCGATGTAGCCGAGATCCAACCCGGTCTGTTCACGCACCCAACGACGAAGCCCAAGCTCGAGCGTTCGATCTCCGATCGAGTCGAGCGATCCGGACGGCAGGTAGTCGAGCGATTCGACGCTCACCGCATCCCGGGCGGCGACGACCTCTGGCCTGATCGTGAGAATGCGCGGCGTCTCATCGGTTACCGCAACGATGACGGCGTTCAGTCCGACCTCGATCGGTGATGCGACCGCTGGTCCCTCTCGCGACTTCGAAGGCACGATCGTGACTGTAGGACCTTTCAGCCAGGCATCAGATCTGCCGAGCATGGGACTTTAATCATTAAATAAGATGGAAATCATCTATTAGAACTGTTTGACATATACTCGAAAGGAGATCAAAGTAGGCCAAGAAGAAAACGAACGAATAGAAAAGGAGCAGCCCATGGACTACGGAGACAATGAGCTTTCAAGATTCCTCTACGGAAGTCGCTCAGCCGTGCGCAGCCCCGACTACGAGGGCCTGACCTACGACGTCGAGCGTCGCCTCTCCTGGCCGACGATCGGCCGTGCGCTCCGCTCGGTGGTTCGAAAGATCCGCTAACGCGGACCCCTCGCCGAGAGAGGCCTCCACAGGCGCGAGCGCACCCGCGGTGGTAGAAGTACGCCATGAAAATTGGCGTGATCTTTCCCCAGACTGAGATCGGCGAGGGCCGAGAAGGACTTCGTCGGTATGCAAGCGGCGTGGAGTCGCTCGGCTTTGCGCACATCCTCGCCTACGACCACGTTCTCGGTGCCGATCCAGAGGTCCACTCCCCTTGGCCCGGTGCCTATGACATCGACACCACCTTCCACGAGGTCTTCGTCCTCTTTGGCCACCTGAGCGCGATCTGCTCGCTCGAGTTGGTCTCTGGAATCATCATCTTGCCGCAACGCCAGACCGCGCTGGTCGCCAAACAGGCCGCTGAGGTCGACATTCTGACCGGTGGCCACTTCCGGCTCGGCGTCGGTCTCGGATGGAACAGCGTCGAATACGAAGCGCTCGGCAAGGACTTCCACACGCGAGGCCGGCGCCTCTCCGAGCAGGTTCAACTGATCCGCAAACTGACGAACGAACGATCCGTCAGCTTCAAGGGGGTCCATGAGACCGTGACCGGAGCCGGCATCTCCCCCCTTCCGGTGCAGCGACCCTTGCCGATCTGGTTCGGGGCGAACACGCCTCCGGCACTTCGCCGAGCCGGGCGCGTCGCTGACGGTTGGTTCCCGCAGGCGCAACCGGGCGCCGGCCTAGAAGAGGCCAAGGCCATCGTGACCGAGGCGGCAAGAGGGGCGCGACGAGATCCGACGACGATCGGCATGGAAGGTCGCCTGACGATCGATCCTGCAAACCTCGACCAACTGGCCGAAGGTCTCGAGGCTTGGGAGCGCGCCGGCGCCACCCACGTCACGCTCAACACGATGCGCCTCGGTCTCGACGGCGTCGAAGCGCATCTTGAAGTGCTTGGGGCAGCTGCGAAACTCTGCGACCTGCGCTAACCGACGACAAAGCGAAAGTCGTTCGCTAAGCTAAGCTTTTTGTCGTGAGCCGCAGCTCAGCAAATTTGCGACATCGACGCCAAGCTCAGCTGGCGACACCGGCAGACGCCACCCCGCCGACAGGTGCCCCAGCAGCGACGACAGTGACCGACGGGGATGAAGGGAACGTCCGCCGCCGCTGGGCGATCTTCGCTGTCGTCTCGATGGCGCTTTTGATGGGCTCGATTGATCAGACCATCGTCGCCACCGCGCTTCCCCGGCTGCAACATGACCTCCACACCTCGGTCAACTGGAGCGGATGGACGATCACCGCCTACCAGCTCGGCGCAGTATTGACACTGCCGGTCGCGGGCAGGATCGCAGATCTTTACGGACGAAGGAAAGTCTTCATGATCTGCGTCGTCATCTTCACGACGTCCTCGCTCCTTTGTGGCATGTCGACCTCGATCTACATGCTCGTTCCACTCCGCGCGGTCCAGGCGATCGGCGGTGGGGCCTTCATGCCGTCGGCGAGCGGCATCGTCTCGGAGAGCTTCGGGAAGGACCGCGACCGGGCAATCGGGATGTTCACCAGCATCTTCCCGCTCGGCGCGCTCATCGGCCCTGTGCTTGGCGGCATCATCACGCAGGACTGGTCGTGGCGGGGGATCTTCTTCATCAACATCCCGATCGGCGTGCTGCTCGTGATACTTGGACTGCGTATCCTGCCCGGCTCGGCGCCGCGGGCTGCCAAGCGTCCCGACCTCGCCGGCACCGCCCTCCTCGGCGTCTTGTTGATCTCGGCGATGTACGGCATCACCTCGCTCGGTAGCGGGAAGGAGAGCGTCATCTCGGTCCCGTTCCTCGTCCCGGAGTTGATCGCGGTGATCTTCGCGGCGTTGTTGTCACGCCAGATGCGACACGCCGAGAACCCGATCATCCCGATCAGACTGCTTCGCGAACGCCACTTTGCAACGATGAACCTGATCGCACTCCTCTACGGCGGGACCGCGCTCGGATTCGCCACCCTGGTCCCGCTGTTCGCGCACGACCGCTACCACATAGAGATCTTCCAGGCTGGCACCGTCTTGACCGCCCGAGCGATCGGGGCCGTCGCAGTCGCGAGCATCACTTCGTTCATGTTGAGACGGATCGGCTATCGGATCCCGATGGTCGTCGGGTTCGCGCTCGGAGCCGCTGGCCTCGAACTGCTCTCGATCGCACCCCATGGTCTCTCGACGTACTTCTGGCTTGCCTTCGCGGCGATGATCCTTGGTCTAGGAGGCGGCATCTCCGCGCCGGCGACCAACAACGCGATCCTCTCGTTCGCGCCCGACCAGGTCGCCTCGATCTCCGGTCTTCGCGGTATGTTCCGCCAGGTCGGCGGAATGATCACGATCTCGGTGACCACCGCGATCGTGGCCAGAAGCGGCAACGAGGGCGTCGCGCTCGGTCACGCGTTCACGTTATTTGCGCTCGTCATCCTCCTTATCGCCATCCCACTCGTCTTCACCGTGCCCTCGCGACGGGGGACCTGGTAAACGAGGCCGACGAGCGGCGCTCGACTAAAAGACCGTCGAGAAGCCAGGAGGCAGCGGCACCCTGAAGGTAGCAAGGGTGGTCGAGATCGTGGCGTAGAAGCCGACGAGGAAGACCAGGTCGACCAATACCTCGAGACCGAGAGCCGCCACCCCCTCCGCGTAGTCGGCGTCGTCGAGGTCCCGTTTCGTTACGAGCTCGTTCGCGAGCCTGCGGGCCAAAGTCTCGTCTGGCTCGAGCCCGGTCGCGACTGCTCCGGTTCGTATCGCGTCGAGATCCTCCTCGGAGATGCCGAGCCCTTGTGCGATCGCGGCATGTGCGAACCACTCAAACTCGCTTCGGCACGTCGCGGCGACCTCGCAGATGGCAACCTCGCGCATTCGCCCCGGGATGACCGAGCGGTAACGAAGAGCGACACCGAGCTCACTCAGCACAGCACCTACCACCGGCTCGTGGATCATCGCGTTGAACGGCCCGTAGAGGCGCCCCTCTTCGTCGGTCATCGGGAAGGCGCGCGTCTGGGCTCGCGGCCCCCCGGTGATGGACTCGTGCAGTGCCGCCTGGGTCTCGTCGAGATCGGCGAGCGTCAGCCAAGGTAGTCGTCCGGTTTCCATCAGTTCTCCTTTGTTTGCTTGAGTTCTATCTGCTTGTCGCCTGGGCGTCTCGCCCGACGAAACGGTGGTAGATAACGGCGTCCTCACCGTCTACCGCCGCGGGCACCACGCCGACCTCTTGCCACCCGAGCTCGGTGTACATCGCCCGAGCGGGATTGGACGAAAAGACCAAGTTGAACTGGATCGCGTCAAAGCCGACGATCGGGGCGCGCACGATCGAATCGCTCACCAAGAGACGGCCGAGGCCTTTGGAGCGAAACCCAGGTGCGACGACGTAGCCCGCGTTCGCGATGTGTGCCGCGCGGCCGGGAAAATTTGGCTTCAGGTAGTACCCACCGGCGACGCTGCCATCGATTCTCGCCACGACCACGATGGTCACAGGCTCGACAAACGTCTGGTCATAGCCCTGACGCGTGAGCGGCGCCGCGTGCGGGTAGCCCTCGCCAGCAGCGACCACGCCGGCGAAGATCGGGAATAGCTCGTCGTGCTCGTGGCTGGCGATCGGACCGACCTCGACGGCGGTGCCGTCACTTCCTCGAGCGGCATACGACGAGGATGCGCTGGTGACCAAGTCCTCGTTTCCCAAATCCGCTCCGCCTCTCTCCCGGTTCAACACTTCGACGGTCACATCGCGACCGCTTCTGGCGACGACCTCCTACGCTGGTCATCGCCAGAGCCTGGTGATGGCAGAGTGTATGACCGGCAGGTGGCCAGATGACGGGGGTGTTCGATGAGCATGTCTGACGAGACGATCGCGGCGCTGTTCGCCGAGAACAGGAAATTCGATCCGCCCGACGCGGTCGCGGCGAATGCGATTCTTCGTGATCCGACGATCTACGTGCGAGCGGCTGAAGACCCACTGGCGTTCTGGGCCGAATGGGCCGAACAGTTGACCTGGCGGACGCACTGGGACCAGGTCCTCGACTGGTCGGACGCACCGTTCGCGAAGTGGTTCGTCGGCGGGACCTTGAACGTCACCGAGAGCTGCCTCGACCGGCACGTCGCGGTTGATCCCGGCAAAGTCGCTTTCTACTGGGAAGGCGAGCCGGGAGACCGGTCGACAATCACCTACAAGCAGCTCCTCGACGACGTCTGCCAGATGGCGAACGCTCTCGACGAGCTCGGCGTGCAAAAGAACGACCGAGTCGCGATCTACATGGGAATGGTCCCCGAGCTTCCCGTCGCGATGCTTGCGTGCGCGCGCATCGGCGCCGCGCACTCCGTGATCTTTGGCGGCTTCTCCGCCGAGGCGCTCGCCGATCGGATCAACGACGCGCAGGCCAAGGTGCTGATCACCTGTGACGGTGCCTGGCGAGGCGGCCAGATCGTGCCGTTAAAGGAGATGGCAGACGACGCGCTCGCCCGGACCAGCTCCATCGAGCACGTGATCGTCGTCGAGCGGTGCAACAACGACGTGGCGATGCAACAAGGACGAGACATCACCTGGTCCGCCCTCGTTGAGGGCAAGGCGACGACGCGAGCGGCGACCGAGTGCGACGCCGAGGACCTGCTCTTCCTCCTCTACACCTCAGGGACGACCGGACACCCGAAGGGCATCGTGCACACCTGCGGCGGCTACCTCACCGGCGCGTCGATGACCCACCGGGTGGTCTTCGACGTCCACTCAGAGAGCGACATCTACTGGTGCACCGCTGACGCCGGCTGGATCACGGGTCACAGCTACGTCGTCTACGGGCCGCTCGCGAACGGGACCACGTCGGTGCTCTATGAAGGAGCACCGCAGTTCCCCGCGCAGGACCGATTCTGGGAGATCATCGAGCGCTACGGCGTGACGATCCTCTATACCGCGCCGACCTCGATTCGCACCTTCATGAAGTGGGGCGACGACCTCGTGAAGCGGCACGATCTTTCGAGCCTGCGAATTCTTGGAAGCGTCGGCGAGCCGATCAACCCGGAGGCGTGGATGTGGTACCGGGACGTAATTGGCTCCGAGGCCGCCCCGATCGTCGACACCTGGTGGCAGACCGAGACCGGCCAGATCATGATCTCGCCGCTACCAGGCCTAACGACGACCAAGCCAGGCTCGGCCACCTTCCCGCTGCCTGGAATCAGTGCCGATGTGGTCAATGACGACGGAGCGAGCGTACCGCTTGGCCAGGGTGGCTACCTGACCCTCACCGCGCCGTGGCCGGCGATGCTTCGTGGCATCTACGGGGATCCGGAACGCTTCATCGAGACCTACTGGTCGCGCTTTTCTGACCCTGGCAAGAACCACTGGGTGTACTTCGCGGGCGACGGGGCCAAGCGCGACGAGGAGGGCTACTACTGGCTCCTCGGCAGAGTCGACGACGTGATGAACATCTCCGGGCACCGGATCTCGACCCTTGAGGTGGAGTCCGCGCTCGTGGACCACCCAGCCGTCGCCGAGGCCGCCGTCACCGGCAGAGAGGACGCGATCACGGGCCAAGCAATCGCAGCGTTCGTGACGCTGAAGGGCAACCGGGTCGGCGACGCGGCGCTAATCGGCGAGCTTCGCGAGCACGTGGCCGTGAAGATCGGCAAGATCGCGAGACCCGCGTCGATCGTCTTTACCCAGGAGCTGCCAAAGACCAGATCGGGAAAGATCATGCGGAGGCTCCTCCGAGACGTAGCCGAGCAGCGAAAGCTTGGCGATGTGACGACGCTCGCCAACGAGTCGGTGATGGAAGAGATCGCCGCACGCCAAGCGGTGGCACCGTCAGAGGACTGAGCACGACTCTTCAGCAGAATTGGCCAAAGTTGCTCAGAAAGACCTAGCTGGCGCCGTCCAACGCGATGAGGAGCGTCTGAACGAGCAGTGTCTCGTTCGGGTTCCTCACGAGCGAGGCGGACGCGGATGAGATCGCATCGATCGCTCCGAGCAACGCCGCGACTCGACGGGCCTGGAGGCCTGGCGTCGCGAGGCGGGCCCGATATGCGCCCGCCAGGATCGCGAAGCCCGCTCGAAGTTCGTCGGCACGTACCCGACGCTGCTCACGCCGATGCCGATCTTCGATCGTCGGGCGCCCTGCGAGCCTGCGCTCACCGGCATTCGCCGACGCCTCGCTCAGCGCGCCGAGCTCAGCGGACTGCTGCTCTTTTAAGACTGAGACAAGCTCTTCGGCCGCCGCCAGGAGCTCGGCGGCGAGTACGGCGATCGTCGCGCCGGAGCCATCTAAGCGCTCGGGCACCCCCTTCCAACGCGACTGACGCGCGACGAATCCTTCGTCGAGCGCCAGCAGGCGAGCGCGATCGAGTCGACCAGCTGCACCGTCCGCGGCGCGCTTGGCTGCGGTCTCGCTCGCGCCGTCAGCGATGAGTGCGTTCGCGACCGCCTCGGCGCTAAGGAGCGTGAACGAAACCCGGAGGCACCGGCTCGCCACGGTCACGAGCGGGGGCGGCACGTGCTCGGCGAGCACGAGGAACGTCGTCGACGGGGGCGACTCTTCGATCGTCTTTAGGAGCGCGGGGGCTGCCTGGGACACAAGGTGGAAGTCGACAAGGATGATCACTTGACGATCGGCAGCTGTCGGTGTGCGCTGCGCGAGCGCGGTGACCGCTCTCGCCTCGTCCACGCTTATCGCGGCTCCTTGTCGCTCGATGACGATCACGTCGGGGTGGCGTTCGGCGAGTGCCTCGCTACAGGCCGAGCACGTGCCGCAACCGCCGAACGGGCAGACCAGCGCGGCGGCAAAGGCAAGCGCCGCGTCACGCTTACCTGAGCCACTCGGACCTACGAACAAGTAGGACTCAACCGGGGCGCGCGACGAGGCTGCAAGCAGCGCTACTGCCCCCTCTTGACCGAACACGCGATCGAGCACCGGTGGACGTAGCTCTCCGACTGCCTGGGTCATGGAACGCTCAGCCCAAGACGTTCGAGCAGCACGGACCGCACGGCCAAAGCGACCAGATCGGGGGTCCCCGAGGCGTCGATAGCCGCCCAATGCACCGGGTCTTCTGCTGCCAGCGCCTGGAATCCCTCTCGCACGCGGCGATGGAACTCCACTCCGGCTGCTTCGATCTGGTCGTCTGTCCTGGAGCGCCTCGCCCGGGCTTCGCCGGGATCGAGGTCCAACAGCAGATTCAGGTCTGGCTTCAAACCGTCGGTGGCGAGGTCGCAGGCGGCGAGCACGTCGGCCAAGGGGAGTCCTCTCCCGTATCCCTGGTAGGCGACCGTGGAGCCGCTGAATCGGTCGCAGACCACGTGAAGGCCCGATTCGAGGGTCGGCCGAATCACTCGAGCGACATGCTCTGCTCTTGCCGCGACCATTAATAACAGCTCAGCTCGCGCGTCGATGGGGCCGGCTGACGCGAGGAGCGCTATTGGCCGGAGTGCTTCGCCGAGGGGGGTACCGCCCGGCTCACGAGTTAGCCGTGCAGCAAGTGCCGTGCTCAACAGACTCGCTTGCGTCGACTTCCCAGTCGCTTCGCCGCCCTCGAAGACGATGAAGAGTCCCCGTTCAGCCACGATACGAGATTAGATCTGCCATCGTCGGTGAGGCGTCAGCGGGCTAGAACGGTGGATCGTCTTGTCCGTCAAAGCCGGTCGCGACTCGCTTCGCCGGTACCTTTTTCGCGGCGGCCTTCTTGGCGGCCACCTTCTTTGCCGGTGACTTTTTCGCGGCGGCCTTCTTGGCGGCCACCTTCTTCGCCGGTGCCTTCTTCGCCGCTCCCCGCCGAGGACGCGCCCCTGCGGGAGCCGAAGCACGACGCTCGACGAGCAGCTCGATCGCCCGCTCCAACGTCAGGTCCTCCTCGCTGTCGCCGCGGCGAAGGGAGGCATTCGTCGTTCCGTCGGTGACGTAGGGCCCGAACTTCCCCGACCGGAGCGTGATCATCTTGCCGCTCTCGGGATCGGGACCAACCTCGTGCGCAGACGAAGCGCTTTGGCCAAAGCGCCGCTGTTTGGGTTGGGCCAACAGCGCGAGCGCCGCCTCGATGTCGATCGAGAGGAGCAGATCCTCACTGTCGAGCGATCGTGAGTCGCTTCCTCGTTGGATGTAGGGCCCGTAGCGGCCGTTCCTCGCCACCACCTCGACGCCTGCCTCGTCGGCACCGATCTCGCGCGGCAACTCCAAGAGCTGCAACGACTGCGCAAGCGTCACGCTGTCAGTCGTCATCGACTTGAACAGCGACGCGGTACGCGGCTTCTCCTTGCCCTCGGCCTCACCCACCTGGACGTAGGGCCCGAATCGCCCAGCCCGGACGATGATCGTCTGTCCAGTCGCGGGGTCGATACCGAGCTCCCGATCGCCACTCGGTGCGCTCAGTATCTCGAGTGCGCGTTCAAGGGTGAGCTCATCAGGTGGGAGGTCCTCGGGGATCGAGGCCCTCGCGTCGCCCTTTTGCACGTAGGGGCCGTAGCGTCCGACCCTGGCCACAACCTCTTCACCGTCGCCGTCACTCCCGATCGGAATCGAGTTCACAAGGCGTGCGTCAATCACCGCGAGATGGTCGAGCACCGCCTGCTTGAGGCCGGTCGCATGAACCGTCTGCTCGTGGGCGGGATCGACCGCCTTGCCATTTCGCGGGCCGAAGTAGAAGCGCTCGAGCCACGGGACCGCTTCCTCGGTGCCGTTCGCGATCTCATCGAGGTCGTCTTCCATCTTGGCAGTGAAGCTGTAGTCGACGAGCGACGAGAAGTGCTCTTCGAGCAGTTGCGTCACGGCAAAGGCGGTGAAGGACGGAATAAGCGCCGTCCCCTTTTTCCACACGTACCCGCGGTCTTGAATCGTCTGCATGATGCTCGCGTACGTCGAAGGTCTGCCCACGCCGAGCTCTTCTAGACGCTTTACGAGCGACGCTTCGGTGAATCGCGCGGGTGGCCGAGTCGCATGATCCTCGGTGTCGAACCTCGAGAGCTCGACTGCCTCCCCCTGGGTTAGTGCCGGCAGACGAACGTCGTCTCGAGCCGGCGCGTCGTCGGTCTCGTCATCACCTTCGGAGTACACACGAAGGAACCCAGGAGAGGTGATCACTGTGCCCGCAGCGACGAACTCACCGACGACCCCTGGGGCACCAAATGAGGTAACCGACGTTGTCGCCGCAGAGAGCCGAACGCGCGCGGTGACGCCGGTCGCGTCGATCATCTGCGAGGCCAACGTGCGCTGCCAGATGAGCTCATAGAGGCGAAGCTCATCGTTGGCGAGCGCAGCTGCGACCTGGCGTGGCGTGCGGAAGTTGTCGCCGGCGGGGCGAATAGCCTCGTGCGCCTCCTGCGCGTTTCGAACCTTCCGGTCATAGGTCCGGGGCCGAGCCGAGACATTGTCCTTGCCGTAAAGCGTTGCGGCCTGGCTACGAGCGGCGTCGAGCGCAGTCTGAGAGAGCGTCGTTGAGTCGGTTCGCATGTAGGTGATGTAGCCCTGCTCATAGAGTCGCTGTGCTACCCGCATCGCTTGTTGTGCCGAGAATCGGAGCTTCCTTGCTGCTTCTTGTTGGAGCGTCGAGGTGATAAAGGGTGCAGCAGGCGAACGCCGGTACGGCCGATCCTCGACAGCGAGGACGCTAAAGGGCGCGTCGGTGAGCGCGGTCGCGAGCTCGCCGGCGGCCACGTCGTCAAGGAGCACTATCTGTTCAGGGTGTTCTGCCGCGCCGAGGGCGTCGAAGTCCCCGCCATCGGCAACCTTCTTCCCGTCGACGACAGCGAGCGTCGCAGCAAAGCTCTCGCCGTCGCCGGTCGCGAACTGCCCGGCGAGACTCCACCACGACGCGGAACGAAACGCCATGCGCTCACGCTCACGCTCGACGACGATCCGTGTCGCGACGCTTTGCACCCGCCCAGCTGAGAGGCGGGGCATCACCTTTTTCCAGAGCAACGGCGAGAGCTCGTAGCCGTAGAGCCGGTCGAGGATTCGGCGGGCCTCTTGCGCGTCGACCAAGCGACGGTCGAGCTCTCGCGGATGGGCGAGGGCCTCGGCGATGGCCGCCGGGGTGATCTCGTGAAACACCATGCGCTGCACGGGAACCTGCGGAGCGAGTACCTCGAGGAGGTGCCACGCGATCGACTCGCCCTCGCGGTCCTCGTCTGTCGCCAAGAAGACCTCCGTCGCGCCCTTCAGCAGTCCACGAAGCTTTTTGACCTGCGTCTGGCGTTCGTCGGAGATGACGTAGAGCGGCTTGAAGTCGTTATCGACGTCGACGCCCAAGCGAGCCCATGGTTCGCCCTTAAAAGCGGCGGGAATCTGCTTGGCGTCTCGGGGCAGATCCCGAATATGGCCGAACGACGCCTCGACGACGTAGTCCGAACCGAGAAAGCCCGCGATCGTCTTGGCCTTGGCGGGCGATTCGACGATTACGAGAGATTTAGCCATGTGATCGATTCCAACTCGCGAGAAGTTCGGAGCATACAGATCTGTTGCGTGAACAATGTTCCACTCCCAGTCGAGCGCATCAGCGGTCCGGGGGTGGGAGCAGGGTATACGCCGGATTCGTCATCGTCGGTCGCCGCCCTCGTAAACCCACCATTCCTTCGACGGCGAGGCGCGCGCCGGGTTCGACACCAGGGAGCAGGCGCCTCCCCTGGAAGATCAGGAGGATCCGGCCCGTGTCGTCGACGAGCGTGACTTCCAGGCTCGAACGACCCATCCCTGGCTGGACTCGCACCGAGTGCACGCGTCCAGCTACTTGTGAACGAGTGCGCACGGCCACCTGGCCAATTGGCGTCGTGCCGGCAGGCGCGGTCGTCGAGAGCAGTCGTTGCAACTCGTCAGAGAAGACGAGAGTTTGGTTGGCGTCGAGGCCCCTGCGACCGACGACCTCTGCGGGAGCGGGTGGAAACTCGATCGCCCGCCGTCGCGTGCCGAGATAGAAGGGGATGATCGTCGCCGAAGCGTTCGGGATCTCAGAGACCAGGCCGGCGATGCGCTCGCTCGTTCTGTCGTGCATCAGCCACCGCGCGGAGCCGTTATAGACGCGACGCGGTAGCAGCACCGTGACCTCGGTCTCGCCGTCGGCTGCCGTCTCCACGACGAGTTCGAGCGCTGCACGACCCAGTCGTCGATCGGGACACTCGATGAGCTCGAGGGATACCGACGACAGCCCGAGCCGGACCCAAAGCTGTTCGAGCTCTCGTGCGGCCGCAGTGTCGAGCACGAAGTGGATGACTCGCGGCTCTTCGGCGCTAAGGGATCGCGCGTACTGCAGTGCCCGGGCGGCAGCAAGGTCGAAGCGTTCGACGAAGACGAGCACTGCGTGACGCGGCAGGATCGGAGCCACCGCGACATTCTGAACGTTGGCCACGAGCTCCCCCTCCTCGGCGGAGTAGACGTGGTGGAAGCGGATGAGCGTGGCCGTCATAATCGGGAAGAGCACCACGACGACCCAGGCGCCTTCTGTGAACTTCGCCACGGCAAAGATCAGCACTACTGTTCCGGAAAGGACCGCAGCAAAGCCGTTGACGACCACTCGATGCCGATACCCACGCGATCGGGAAACGAGGTGGCGCCTGACCATTCCGGCTCCAGACATCGTGAAGCCGGTGAAGACACCGATCGCGTAAATGGAGACCAACCGGTCCACGCTGGCTTTCGTCACGATTAACAAAACGATCGAAACCGCGGCGAGAACGGTGATCCCGTTGGAGAACGCCAGCCGATGTCCTCGTTTTAGGAGCTGACGTGGGAGGAACGAGTCCATCGCGACGAAGCTCGCGAGATTCGGAAAGCCGTTGAAGCTCGTATTCGCGCCGGTGTAGAGAATCAGCATCGTCGCGCCCTGCACGACGTAGTACCCGACGCGGCCAAACGGACCGCCACCGAAGACATACCCTGCTTCTTGGGAGAGCACCGTGGGAGAGCCGACCTGGAACGGCACGGCATGCGTAAGCCAGGCGAGAAACGACACACCGACTACGAGCGTTCCCAGCACACACGACATGATGACGAGGGTCTTTCGCGCATTTAGCCCCTCGGGCGAACGGAAAGTCCCGACGCCGTCGGAGATCGCCTCGAGACCCGTAAGCGACGAACCGCCGTTTGCGAAGCCGCGCAGAACGACGAGCAGGCCGGCGCCAAGCAGGAAACCGTTGCCTGGATGGCCAACGTGATAGCCGACACCGTGGACGCCCGTGGGGATCGCGTGATGGTGCAGCTGGCCGAGCAGCGCCCGGATGGCACCGAGCCCAATCACCGAACCGACGGCTGTGACAAACAGGTACGTCGGCAAGGCGAAGATCTTCCCTGCCTCGCGGATTCCGCGGAGGTTGCCGTAGTAAAGCAGTACTACCACAGCGACCGTGATGTAGACCGACCAGTGCCGCAGCGACGGAAAGGCCGAAGTCAGCGCGTCGGTTCCGGCCGCTGTCTGGACGGCGACGGTGACGATGTAGTCGACGATCAGGGCGACCGCCGCGACCTGTGCGATACGAGGGCCGAAATTCTCACGGGTGACGACGTAAGCGCCGCCAGTCTTGGTATAGGCCATCACGACCTCTCGATACGAGAGGGTGACGAAGAACAGCACCGCGATGACGGCGAACGTAATCGGCAACAACAACGAAAACGCCGCAACACCCACAGCTGGGACCAGCTGGGTCAAGATCTCCTCAGTGCCGTACGCGGTCGAGGAGATGCAGTCGGGCGCGAGCACGCCAAGAGCGATCACATTCGAGAGGCGCTCCTCTGCGAGCCGCTCGGTGACGAGTGGCTTCCCGAGCAGTTTTCGCTTCAGCCGGTAGGAGAACGACTCAGGCAGATCGACCATTCCGCTCGCTCGCGGTCGACCTGGCAGAGCGAATGGGTTTGTCACGCTCCGTATTCTGCACACCTTCAGAGTTGAATGTGCAACTCAAGCATTTGTCGCCATGAGTTGTGTTACGCGCTCCAGGCGTGTTCGATAGGGGTATGCACGTCATCGTGGTCGGCTGTGGTCGGGTGGGATCCCTCCTCGCCATGCGCCTGGTAGGGGAAAGCCACGAAGTCGTCGTGATCGACAAAGAGGAGGTCGCGTTCCGCCGACTCCGGCCGAACTGGGGCGGAACCGAGATCGTCGGCTTCGGCTTCGACCGAGAAACGCTGATCCAGGCCGGCGCAGAGGGGGCGGACGCGCTCGCCGCGGTCACGAGTGGCGACAACTCCAACATCTTGACCGCGCGGATCGCTCGCGAGAACTTCATGATCCCCGCAGTCACCGCGCGGATCTACGATCCGCGACGAGCGGCGATCTACCAGCGGCTCGGAATATCGACCGTTGCCACCGTGCGCTGGACGATCGACCAGGTACTCAGGGCGCTCGAACCGGATCGGATGGTGACGGAGTGGACAGACCCGACCGGACACGTACGACTCATCACCCGTGAGCTGCCTGCTTCGTGGTGCGGGCGAGACCTGCGCGAACTCGAGGAGCGAAGCGGTGGTCGCCTTGTGGCGCTGACAAGAAACGGCACCGCAGCTGTCGCCACGTCGGGCGTGATCGGTCAAGAGGGCGACATCATCTCGCTCGCGATCAGCACCGACAAGGACGAGGCGGTCGAAACGGCGCTTGGCCTCGCGGCTGGGGAGCTCGCGTGAAGGTTGTCATCGCCGGGGCTGGTGCAGTCGGGTCGTTCCTCGCCCAGGACCTGAGCAGCAACGGTCACGACATACTCGTGATCGACAAGAACCCTGGAGCGGTCGAACGTCTCCGCGCCGACGAGAAGATCACCGGCATCATTGGCGACGCGTGCGAGGTAGACGTTCTCCAACAAGCCGATCTCGCGGCTGCCGACGTCGTGATCGCTGCCACGGGCGACGACGAGGACAACTTGGTGATCTCGCTGCTTTCGAAGCAGGAGTTCGCGGTCCCGCGCGTGATAGCAAGGGTCAACCACCCGAAGAACCACTGGCTGTTCAACGACTCGTGGGGGGTCGACGTGGCGGTCTCAACCCCGCACCTGCTCTCAGCACTCGTCGAAGAGGCGGTCTCGATCGGGTCGATCGTGCACCTGTTGGAGTTCGAGGACGGTCAGACGCGACTCGTCGAAGTCACACTCTCGGAGTCCTCGCCAGCCGCCAAACAGACCATCGACTCCCTCTCATTGCCGCGCGGGGTCGCGGTGGTGGCCGTCGTTCGTGAAGGTAGGGTCGTGATCCCACGGGGCGATACGCAGCTAACCGAAGGTGATGAGGTGGTGTTGCTCGTGACAGACGAGACCGAGGAGAAAGTTCGATCCCTCCTGGTAGTTACGTGACGCTCGCGCAACCTTCCACAGGAGCTCGAGTGGCGATACGCAGGCAGGCGGTCTTTTTAGATCTCGATAAGACCATCATTGCCAAGGCCGCGATGTCGGCCTTCCGCGGCCCCCTCTATCAAGGCGGCCTGCTCAGTAGACGATCGCTCGCCCGAGCGTTCTTCGCACAGCTGGTCTACCTGCACTTCGGCGCCAGCGCTCACCGGCTCGCCCGGATGCGAAAAGTGCTCTTGAAGCTCACGAAGGGCTGGGAGCGAGCGCGGGTCGCGGCGATCGTCGAGGAGAGCCTGGCCGGCATCGTCGAGCCGATCATCTACGCCGAGGCTATGGACGTGATCGATCTGCATCGCAGTGAGGGACGCATCGTGGTTATCGTGTCAGCTTCTCCACAAGAGATCGTGACGCCGCTCAGCAGATACCTCGGTGCCGACGAGTCGATCTCATCACAAGCAGAGGTCGACGAGAACGAGCGCTACACCGGCGCGATGGCGTTTTACGCCTACGGTCCACATAAGGCAGAGGCGATCATCGCATTTGCCGAGGAGAACGAGATCGACCTCGACGAGTCCTTCGCGTACTCCGACTCACGAAGCGACCTGCCCATGCTCGAGTCCGTCGGCCATCCGGTCGCCGTGAATCCCGACCGGGCGCTCCTCGCGATCGCAAAGGAGCGCGAATGGGAGATCCTTCAATTCGTTCATCCCGTTCCGCTTCGCGACCGTGTGCGGGATCGGGTGCCCTTCGGCAACTCCCGACCGGCGGTCGCGCTCAGCTTCGGCGCGGGATTTCTGAGCGCCGGCATCGCCGCAATCAGCTGGTGGCTAGGACTGCGCCGTCACCGACGCCACCTGCCCGCCGAGTAGCAACCCGGCGACGACAGGTTCTTTTTCAGCGAGACTGTCTACAGCTCGGTGATTATCTCCCCTGCAAGCGACGCGCAGCTACGACGCCACAGCCGACGAGAAGCACGATGAGAATGAGTTTTTTGAGCACACGAGCGATGGTACTCAAAAATGTGGCGCAACTGATGTCTAAACGATCGAACAGCGACGCGTGATTCGAACCCGGCGAGACCGATCCCGATATGCCACTCCGGATCAAGACCCGATCGATCCCGATCTGCCGCCACAAACCGGTGCCGCGCCCAGAGGTCCGTTCAGCTTCGCCAACCTCGCCTTGGTGGGGGTAGGTGGCGCTCTCGGCAAGCTCGCTCGATACCCCTGCTCGATCACGTGGCCGACGCCGTCTGGAACGTTTCCGACCACGATCCTCGGTCGTGAATCTCTCCGGAGCGTTCCTGATCGGTGTGATCTTGTCCGTTCTCGTCCGGATCGGCCGAGCGGGCGGCCCGCGACTCTTTAGTTGCGTCGGTGTCCTTGGCGGATGGACCACGATGTCGAGTGCTGCGGTGAGCGCGGACCTTCTTATCGCGCACGGCCATGTGTTGCGCGGTCTCGGCTACCTCGGCTGCAGCCTCCTCGGCGGAGCGATTGCCACAGGTGGCGGAATAGCGCTCGTGCACCGCGTGGTGAAAGTAGGGCGCGCATGAATCCAACCGCACTCGCAACCTTGGCGGCGCTGTGTGGCGGAATCGGCGCAGTCGGCGGGTACGCCCTCGACGCGGCGGTGCAGCGACGAGTTCGCCGGCCGACGCCCTTTGGCACCATCAGCGTCAACATCATCGGCAGCTTCGTTCTCGGCGTCATCACCGGAGTGGTGGTCCACTACCACCTTTCCGCCGAGGTCGAGCGGATCGTTGGCGTCGGGTTCTGTGGTGGGTTCACCACGTTCTCGACAGCCTCATTTGAGACGGTCCGACTCCTGCGTGAGCGGCTACTGATGGCCGCGTTCACCGCGGCAGTGGGCGGCGTCACCCTCAGCTGCGTCGCCGGGGCTCTCGGCCCCGCGATCGCGCTCGTGTAACTCGCTCAGCTCGCCCGCGATGACCGGCCCATTCCTGCCAAGTCGCTCGTTCGCGGCGGTACGCTCGGCGTATGACGAACAGCGATGGCGACGTCGAGAAAATCCTCACCACCTACGACACGATCACGGTCGTTGGCGCGAGCGGTTCAGCACTCAAGCCCGCCCACTACGTCCCAGCTCACATGCAACAGCACGGCTGGCGGATCATCCCGGTGAATCCGCTGGCGACGGAGATCCTCGGCGAGCGTGCCTATGCAACGCTCGCCGACGTGCCCGAGCAGATCGGGCTGGTCAACGTCTTTCGGCCCTCGCGAGCGACTGCAGAGATCGCCCAACAGGCAGTAGCTGCCGGCGCGACGGCGCTTTGGTTGCAACTCGGTATCGCCTCGGACGAGGCGCGAGAGATCGCCGAAAGTGCCGGGCTGCTCTACGTCGAGGACCGGTGCCTGATCATCGAACAGCGCCGTCTAGGAGTCGACGCGCCAAGCTGATCGCGCGTTACGTTGCACGGCTAGCATCAAGCGATCTGGAGTGTTCCGCGGCAACTATCGCGGCGAACTATTCAGGCAGCGACGCAGTCCGTTCGAGCGGTCGCCAGCCAACGAGTCGACCGGCGCGGCGATCAGACGCTCAGTAGATCCCTGGCGCCGGTGTCACTCGAGGGGTGACGGAGCTTGGACATCGCCCGTGCCTCGATCTGACGGATGCGCTCACGAGTCAGATTGAAGTGCTCGCCGACATCCTCGAGGGTCCTCGGCTCACCCCGGTCCAACCCGAAGCGCAGGCGCAGAATCTCGCGCTCACGCTCGTCGAGCGGTGCAAGCAGGCGATTGATCTCGAGCGGCAACAACGCGGTAGCAGCCATCTCGAAAGGTGACTCGGCCGAACGGTCTTCCACCACGTCGCCAAGCTCTGCATCCCCGTCTTCGCGGAGCGGCTCGGAGAGCGACAAGGGCTCGGCACGGAATCGCAGCGCTTCGATCAACTTGTCCTCAGGCAGCTCGACTTCGGCACCGAGCTCTGCGAGCGTAGCTGGACGGCCGAACTTCAGCTCGAGCCGAGCCTGCGCCTTTTGCACCCTGGCGAGGGTGTCGCCCGCGTGCACTGGCAAGCGGATCGTGCGTCCGGTGTTAGCGATACCTCGCGTGATTGCCTGACGAATCCACCACGTGGCGTAGGTGGAGAACTTGAAGCCCTTTCGCCAGTCGAACTTCTCGACGGCGTGCATCAGACCGAGGTTGCCCTCCTGGATCAGGTCGAGGAGCGGAAGCCCAGAGGCCTGGTACTTCTTCGCGATCGAGACGACGAGGCGGAGATTGGACTGCACGAACTCGCGCTGCGCTGAGTCGCCTCGCATGACGTGCCGACGCAGTTCACGCCGGCGCGCGGGAGTGATGGACTTCGCAGGCTTTTTTAGCTCGTCGAGCGCACCGGTGCGAGCTTCGATGTCTTGCGCGAGACGAACCTCGTCGTCCTTGTTCAGCAGCGGATACTGCCCGATGTCGGTGAGATAAAGCCGTACGAGGTCTTCCTCATCACGTTCGACTCGTTCTTTAGCCAATGCCCGCAGCCTTCCCATCGTTGTGCTCTTCGACCTCCAGCCGGAAATCCGACCGGTCGAAGCGAGCAGTAGTCGTCGTTCAGTTACCAGATGTGGTGCCAGATGTTGCCAATCGATTTCCATCCAGTGTAACGGGCGAGTCAAGGCCCTTGAACAGGGGTTGAGGGAGGCGCCCGCGACTCGGCGCCAAGCCGTCAGTCGATCTGACCGAACGGCCCACTCAGATGCTCGAGGAGCTCGAGCACGGCCGCGGCACTGCCACGAGGTGTCCCGTCGTCGGCGCCGACTGCGGTGTAAAGCTCATCGGACTGCGACTCGAGGTCGGCTATCACGCGCCGAAGTGCCAGCATTACCGGGGGATCCGAGACCTCCGAGCAACCGACGAGATGGGCTCGGTACGCGCTCAGCATCTGCGGATAAAGAACCTTGGCAAGGGCTTCGGCGAGGCTTACGTCGTCGCTCTCGCTCGCGAGGCGCACTACCGCGGCATCGAACTCTGGACCGGCGCTTCGCGTCGCGTCGTCGACGCCGGGAAGACCGAGTGAGACCGGCAACAGCTCCTCGAGGACCTTGGCGCGCCAGACGTGCCCCTCGGCAGCGCTTGCCAACAACACCGCGATGGCTGGCACGCTCGCGGTGAGCACACGATGCCCGAGCGCGGCGAAAAGGGTGAGCTCGGCGTAACGTTCTCGACCGACGAGGTCGGCACTCTCAGCAATCGTGCGGGACCGCGTCATCCCTGCTCGACCGCAGTCTCGGGGTTCGTCGGGTCCGCAATCACCAAGGCGAGCGACGAGAATCCGTTCGTGATCGGCATACGCCGGTCCTTTCCAAAGGCTCGCATGGTCACCTTCACCCCAGGTGGCGATTGGCGCCGTTTGTACTCCGCACGATCCACGAGCCCGATGACGCGCCGGACCGTCGCCTCCTCAAAGCCTGCATCGACGAGATCGGCGAGACTCAGATCCTGCTCGACGTAGCCCTCGAGAATCGGGTCGAGAATCGAATACGGCGGCAAGGAGTCCTCGTCGACCTGGTCGGGGCGCAACTCTGCAGACGGTGGCTTGTCGATGATCGCCCTCGGGATCACGTCGTAGCCAGCTTCTCGGTTGCGAAGCTCGCAGAGCTCGTAGACCAGGGTCTTTGGCACATCTTTGATCACCGCAAAGCCACCTGCCATATCTCCGTAGAGCGTGGCGTAGCCGACGGCCATCTCGCTCTTGTTCCCGGTCGTGAGCACGAGCCAACCGAACTTGTTGGAAAGGCCCATCAAGACCGTTCCGCGGATTCGCGCCTGCAGGTTCTCCTCTGCGAGATCGGGCGCTCTGCCAAGGAAGCTCGGCGCCAAAAGCTCGAGGAAGCCCTCGTGGACCGATTCAATAGGGATAACTCGGTGATCGATCTTTAGGTTCGACACGAGCGCGGCGGCGTCATCGAGTGAGCCTTGGGACGAGAATCGGGACGGCAGAGCAACCGTATGGACCCGCTCTGGGCCAATCGCGTCGACCGCGACCATAGCGACGAGCGCGGAGTCGATGCCGCCCGAAAGCGAGACAACGACGTCAGAGAATCCGTTCTTGTCGACGTAGTCGCGCGTTGCCAAGACAAGCGCCTTATAGACCTCCTGGACTCGAGAGAGCGCCGGAGCAACCACGCCCGCAGCCCTTCTGGCCTTTGCCACGGGAAAGCCTGAGATGAGCTTTACTGGCAGCGCGTCACTCGAACCGATCAGCCGCTCAGGAATCTCCAGGTCGACGACGAGCGTCGCCTCTTCGAACTGCGGCGCCGAGCTAAGCACCGAGCCATCCGATCCGACCAGCATCGATCCGCCGTCGAAGACGAGCTCGTCTTGGCCGCCGACGAGGTTGACGTAGGCGATCGGACGTCCGCACTCTACGACCCGGTCGCGCAACACTGAGCGACGCAACTCAAGAACGTCGCTTCGGTAGGGAGAGGCGTTGAGCGAGACCACGACTTCGGCCCCACCAGCGACCAAACGAGCGACCGGGCCGTCGAAGGACCAGGCGTCCTCACACACCGTCACACCTACCTTGACCCCGGCCACGAGAAACAGGGGCGTATCACCGGTCCCTGGAGTGAACCACCGTTGCTCGTCGAAGACGCCGTAGTTCGGGAGCAGCTCTTTTCGCCATACGCCCTGGATAGCGCCGTCGGCACATACCGCCGCTGCGTTATAGAGATCGTCCCCGACAGCGTCGATGAAGCCGACGACGGCGACACATGAAGCGGTCGCCGCCGCGACGTCTTGCAGGGCGCGACGGTTCGCGGCGATAAAGCTCGGCTTGAGCAACAGATCCTCGGGTGGATAACCCGAAAGCACGAGTTCGGGAAACGCCGCGATGTCAGCTTGCTCGCTCGATGCGACGTCGAGTGCAGCAAGGACCCGTTGAGCATTCCCATCGAGATCGCCCACTACCGAGTCCACCTGGCAGAGCGCGATTCGCAGGCTGCCCACGGGAGAATTCTAGCTGGGGCGCCCCCATGTGCCAGCTGGGATGACAACCCATGTCGCCCTTTCGCTCGGAGTTTGCGAGAATGGTCGCTTCAACAGTCGCGCTGTGGCGCAGGAGGAACGAATGCAGAGCCAGCGCGAGTACGTGCTTCGCACCGTGGAAGAACGGTCAGTGCAGTTCATCCAGCTCTGGTTCACCGACGTTCTCGGCATACCGAAGACATTCTCCATCACGCCGGCCGAGCTCGAAAGTGCCCTTGAAGAGGGGATGACCTTCGACGGCTCAGCGATCGACGGGTTCTCGCGCGTTCAAGAAAGCGACGTGTTGGCCACACCCGATCCGAAGACCTTCCAGATCCTGCCCCTGTCTGGACCGAATGACACGGTCGCCCGTGTGGTCTGTGACATCTCCAACCTCGACGGTTCACCATTCGAGGGCGATCCCCGCCGGGTGCTGCGACGTCAGCTCGAAAAAGCGCACGACCGAGGCTTCTCCTTCTTCGCAGCCCCTGAGCTCGAATACTTCTACTTCGCCGACTCCTCGAGCCCACCGGTCCCGATCGACTACGGCACCTACTTCGAGCTGACAGTCGGCGACCTCGCGACCGACCTGCGTCGACTCACCGTATTGACGCTCGAGGAAATGGGCATCCCGGTCGAGTACGCACAGCACGAGGACGCGCCGAGTCAGCACGAGATCGACCTGCGCTACACCGATGCGCTCACGATGGCCGACACGATCATGACCGTCCGTCTCGTCGTAAAAGAGATCGCAAAGGCACGGGGGGTACACGCCACGTTCATGCCAAAGCCACTACAAGGCGTGCAGGGCTCGGGCATGCACACCCACTTCTCACTCTTTGCCGACGGCAAGAACGCCTTCTTCGATCCCTCCGACGAGCGCGGGCTATCGGTGGTCGCGCGCCAGTTCATCGCTGGTCTGCTCGAACACGCGAGAGAGATCACGGCGGTGACAAACCAGTGGGTGAACTCCTATAAGCGCCTGGTCACCGGTACCGAAGCACCCTTTGCGGTCTCGTGGGCCGCCAACAACCGCTCGGCCCTTGTCCGTCTCCCAGTCGTCAAGCAAGGAAAGTCCGAGTCGACCCGCGCCGAGTACCGTGCGCTCGACCCGGCATGCAACCCGTATCTCGCCTTCGCAGTGATCCTCGCGGCTGGCCTAAAGGGCATCGAGGGTCACTACGAACTGCCCCCCGAAGCTGCCCAGAACCTCTTCTCGCTCACCCCTGAACAGCTTGCTCAAGCAGGCATCCCGCCCCTTCCGCGGACACTCGATGAGGCAGTGGACGCCATGGAGCGATCCGAGCTCGTGCGCCAGACCCTCGGCGAGCACGTCTTTGAGTGGTTCATTCGCAACAAGCGAAGCGAGTGGGACCAGTACTGTAGGGAAGTCACGCCGTACGAACTCAACCGCTACCTTCCGGCGCTGTAGAGGAGCGCAATGGACCCGCTCGTCTGTTTCCCAGATCCACTCCCGATCGAGCTCCAAAAGGTTCTCGCCCAGAGCGGGTTCCCCTTCGTCGGAGTCAGTTCGGCTGAGGCGGTCGAGCGCCTCGAGCCAGAGGATGGCTGGGCAGGAGCCGTCATCTCTGCGGTCGAAGACCGTGAGGCGGCGATCACGATCTGCCAGATACTTCGAAAGCGCGAGAACCCCATCGCGCCGTTGCTCTTGATCATCGACCACCTCCAGCTCTCAACGCTGATGACGAACGAGGACCTCTTCGACGACTTCTGCGTTGCGCCACTCGTCACCGACGAGATCGAAGCTCGCCTGACACATCTCTTGTGGCGAACCGGTCGCGGCAAGGAGCACGACATCATCGTCTACGGTCCCCTTGCCCTCAACTTGGAGACCTACCAAGCGGTGATCGGGGGCAAGCCCCTCGACCTCACCTTCATGGAGTACGAGCTGCTGCGGTTCCTTGCCGCGCACCCTGGCAAGGTCTTCACTCGTGAGGTGCTGCTCAGCAGAGTTTGGGGCTACGAATACTTCGGTGGCGCGAGAACCGTTGACGTCCATATCCGGCGGCTGCGGGCAAAGCTCGGCGAGGAGCACGCCAACCTCATCGACACCGTACGAAGTGTCGGCTATCGCTTCGGCCGAACTCGCTGGTCGGCCTAGACCGCGAGCGGCCGCTCGGCGAGCCGGGGCCCGTTAGGGCGCCGGTAGTCCAGCGTTACGAAGTCTTCGTCTTCTTCTTCGCCGGGACTGCTCCCAACGACCTGACTGCGACGCTGTGCTGCTCGGTGACGAGTGCGATCGCGTACGGGCCGCCGGCGATCGCCACCGCACCCTCGGTCTCGACGGTGACGGGCTTGGCCGCAAGATTGATCGGCTCGAGCGAGCCAGCGCCGGAGGAGACGACCCAGAGCGTGGAGCCGTCAGGTGTCACGGCCAAGCCGGTCGGGGCCTTCGCCACCGCAAGCGGCGCGGACACCGACAGCGTCGAGGTCGAGATCGGCGTGACGTTGTTGCCCTTGGCTACCGAGGAGCCCTCGTCGGCGACAAAGACCGTTTGACTGTCGGGCGAGACAGCAAGCGCGTCCGGCGCACCTTCCACCGCGATCGGCGTACCAGCGACCCTCGTGCTCGTCGTGATCGGCGTGACCGAACCGGAGTAGGCGTTGGCCACCCAGAGCGTCTGGCCACCATTTGACAGCACAACCGCCAGCGGCGCGTTGCCAACAGGTATAGGCGCGGAGACAGCGCGGGTGGAGAGATTCACCGACACCACACTCGAACCGACCGACCCGGACTGACCTGCTACAACGGCACCGGCGAGGCTCACCCATGCGGTCGTGCCGTCGGGCGAGATCACGATGCCCTGCGGCCCGGCTCCTACGGTTATC
The DNA here is from genome assembly GCA_036510575.1 of Acidimicrobiales bacterium. Lineage (GTDB taxonomy): Bacteria > Actinomycetota > Acidimicrobiia > Acidimicrobiales > Bog-793 > DATCDR01. Next base: position 36,113 of record DATCDR010000089.1, read on the forward strand.
GGGCTCATCGCCTTGTCGGTAGCGAGATCGATCGGCGTGATCGTCGTACCGATCGGCGCGCTGCCGGCATCGGTGACGTAGGCCATCTTGCCGTTCGGCGCGACGGCGACGCCAGCGGGCCCGGCGCCTGCTTGGATTGCGGGCCGCACCTTGCCGGTCAGGAGGTCGATGGGCGTCACGGTGCCGGCGCCGTAGTTCGCGACCAGGGCGAGGTTACCGTCGGGCGTCGCGGCGACCGCATCAGGAAACGTGCCGACCGCAAAGGACTTGGCAGCGGTCGACGCACCACTCGTGAGATCGACGCCGTAGAGCGAGGCTCCGGTTCCAATGGCTGATCCCTGACCGATGAGCGTGACCAGTGCGACCACATCGGGGGGAAGTGGTGGCAACGTCGTGCCGGTAGGCGCAGTGGCCGGAGATTTTCCACCACATGCAGTCACAAGAAGTGCAATCGCCACCGCTGCGCCGACTGGACCCCTCGGAGTCTTCATCAAGACGGCTGGAGCGCCCAGGCTTCGATCTCTACTTGCGCGCCGCGTGGGAGCGCGACCACCGCAACGGCCGAACGAGCGGGCCGGGGCTCAACGAAGCACTCGACGTAGACCCCGTTCATCTCGTCAAAGTCCGCCATATCAGTCAAAAACACGGTGGTCTTCACAACGTCGGAGAGCGATACGCCCTGAGAGGCGAGCAGCGACTCGAGATTTGTAATCGCCTGGCGAAGCTGCGCGCCGACGCCATCTACGAGCTCACCGGCGATTACACCAAGTTGGCCAGAGCAAATAACCCATTCGCCCGCTCGGACGACGGGTCGATAAGGGCCCGCCGCTACGGGCGGCGGGTTCCCCGGAGTCGTGGAATCAGTGATCGATCTAGCTAAACGACGATCCGCATCCGCAGGTGCGAGTCGCATTCGGGTTGGTGATGTGGAACCCGGCACCCTGGAGACCATCGCGGTAGTCAAGGGTCGAGCCCTTGATCAGATCGGCAGACTCAGGGTCGACGACGAGACGCACATCACCAAAGGAGCGCACGATGTCATCGTCGGCGATCTCGGAGTCGAAGAACATGTCATAGCTGTAGCCCGAGCATCCGCCCGGGCGGACGGCGACGCGCAGCGCGAGCGACTCTGCACTCTCCTCGCCAACGAGCAGCTCCGCTACCTTTGAGGCCGCGGCATCGGTCATCGAGACCGGACTGGGCCGACGCCCGATCTGCACAGAAGTCGTTGCGATACTCATCCGGTTGCCTCCTCGTGGCGGTACTCGACCATGTTAGCAACCCTGCCCATTGGCCGTATCGTTAGGATGCATCAGGTGGAGATGTCCGGTGAACAGGGAAAAGACACCGAGATGCCGAGCAAGCGCCCTAGCGGCGAAACGCTCGACGCCGATGATCGAGACGCCGTAGAGGTGACAGCCCAGGCACCGGGCACCGAAGCGGTCTGGAACGCCCTCCGGGCAGTCGTGGACCCAGAGCTTGGATCCGACATCGTCTCCCTCGGAATGGTACGAGACGTCATGGTCGCCGAAGGCGTTGCCAGGATCTCAATCGCGCTCACGACCGCTGCCTGCCCTCTTCGTGACCAGCTCCGGCACGATGTCACCACAACAGCCGAGCGTGCGCCGGGTATCACCCGCGTCGAGATCGTGATGGGCGCGATGGACCAGGACGAACGAAGCGCCCTGATGGATAGAGCCCGTCTGGCCGCCCAGGATCGGGCTTTGGCGATCGACCTGCCGATGAGTACCCGGGTCCTCGGCATCGTCTCGGGCAAAGGCGGTGTCGGAAAGTCCTCGGTGAGTGTCAATCTCGCCGTTGCACTCGCCGGCCAGGGTGCAACGGTCGGCATCTTGGACGCCGACATCTGGGGCTTCTCCGTGCCTCGCATGCTCGGTGTGGAGGGCCCACTCGCTGTTCGGAGCAAGAAGATGGTGCCGCACGAGCGGGTTGTCGGGCATGGTCTCGTCAAGATTGTTTCGATGGGATTTCTCTCTGGCGAGGACGATGCGATCATGTGGCGCGGCTTGATGCTTAACCGGGCGGTCCAGCACTTCTTAGAAGACGTCGCATGGGGCGACCTCGACTACCTGATCGTCGATATGCCTCCTGGCACCGGCGATGTGCAGATGGGGCTCGCTCGCATGGTGCCGAGATGCGAGCTGGTGATCGTGACGACTCCGGCTCTCGGGGCTCAAAAGGTCGCCGGACGCGCCGCGGACATGGCCCGAAGAGGACACCTCCGAATCGCCGGCGTCATCGAGAACATGGCGGGATTCACCGCCGATGACGGCAAGATCTACGCGATATTCGGGGCGGGCGGCGGTCAGCGGCTCGCCGACGAGATCGGCGTCCCACTCATCTGCTCAATCCCGATCGACCCAGGTGTCGCTCGAGGAGGCGACAGTGGCAACCCCGTTGCGCTCGATTCGACAAGCCCGCTTGCTGAGGTATTCGCGGATCTTGCGCGGACGGTTCTAAATCAGATCGCACCGACTAGCAACATGGAGAGCTGTTCCGCGCGGCTTATCGACAACGTGCGTCAGGCGCTGACGCGTCCAGGCGGAAGCGCCTCAGAGCGCCTCCCATCTCGCGCCTGAGTTTTCGGGGTCGTCGCTTCGGGCTCGCCCGAGCTCACCTAAGCGACGCAGATGCGCCCACACCGAGGATGCCGCGGCGCTAGAAAGCGCCGGACTCAGCCGGTGGTAGATACGCGGCACCAACTCACTCGCCGTAGCTGGACCTTCCGAGAGCGCGACTGCAACCATCTGCTCGCGCTCTAGGCGGTGCTCGAGGTACGACTCGACTCTCCCAGGTCCGTCTTCGATGAGGTCCCCATGCCCAGGGGCGATCGAGAACGTGCCGCTCGATGGTTCGAGAAGGCGCCGCAGACTCTCGAGATACCTCGTCATATCGCCATCTGGCGGCGCGATGACAACCGTCGAGCCCGACATCACGTGATCACCTGTGAAAAGGAGCGGGGCACGCCATTCGTCGCTCGCCGCGGGGTAGGCCGACGACGCGAGGAAGCAACAGTGATCCGACGCGTGTCCAGGTGTGTGAAGGACCAAGAGCGAAAACCCCTTTAGGACAAGCCGTTCGCCATCTACGAGGTGGCGATCGGGCTCGAAGCGTCCCTGGAGCCCGAAGCCAAGTAGCGGCGCGTCCGTTGCGGTAGCTAACGCACGCGCGAGCGGCGCATGATCGTTGTGGTGATGCGTGACGAGAATGAACGCAACTTTGCCGTTCACCGCAGCGAGCACGCTCGCGAGATGTCCCGCGTCGTCTGGACCCGGATCGATTACGGCGACCTCGTCCGTGCCGAGCAGGTAGGTGTTCGTGCCGGGTCCAGTCATCACGGAAGGGTTTGGCGCGAGCACCTTGGACAAGCCGCCACGAAGCGGGATCGGCGCTACGAGCTCGCTACGGTCGCTGATGGGAGATCCGTTTGCGCTCGCGCTCGTTCAGGCCACCCCAGATACCGATCGGCTCATCGATCGCCAGGGCGTAGTCGAGGCAGGGGCGTCGAACGACGCAGGTGGCGCAGATCGCTTTCGCTTCCACCTCCCGCTCAAGGCGCTCGTGGCGGTGCTCCGCTCCCTCTGGTGGAAAAAAGACCTCGGCATGGGGGCCGCGACAGGCCGCTCGCAGCTGCCATGACGAAGTGGTGATGGTGCTCGATGCAACCACGCTCGCCCCCTCGAACTCCCGCCGCCACCGAGCCGTACCCCACAACGAGCTCTACGGGCTGCTGGAGTTGGACGCTATCGCTACCCATAACCTCCCGACAAGTGGCAGCTCAAGCCTCCTAACCACCGCCTCGCGGCGCTATCTCCCTGGCCCGTCGAAGTAGGGTCGGCGCGAGATGGATGTCGCGGAGTTCTGCACCCAATCCAACGTCGTGGTCGTGGCAGGCAAGGGGGGCGTCGGCAAGACCACGGTCACCGCCGCACTTGGCCTCATCGGGGCACGTGCCGGGCTTCGAGTCCTGCTGGTCGGCCTCGACGACCAGCTCGGTCTTCCGGCACTCTTCGGCCAAACCGAACCCCTCGCCTACGAGGCTGCCCCGCTTGTGCCTGATTGCTCGCTCGGACCAGGAGGTGGCTCACTCATCGGCCAGGTCATCACATCTGAGGCAGCTCTGCTTGAATATCTGGGCGATCACGGACTACGCAGAGTCGCGAAGCGCCTTGTGCAGACCGGAACGCTCGACGTCATCGCGACCGCCATCCCTGGGATCCGTGAGGTGCTCGTCCTTGGCAAGCTCAAACAACTCGAGCTTGCCGGCGCGGCAGACCTGATCGTGGTCGACGCGCCAGCGACCGGACACGCACTGACGTTCCTCACCTCCTCTTCAGGGGTGCTTGACGCTGCGCGCGGCGGGCCACTTCGGAGCCAGGCACAGGCAGTCGTCGAGATGCTCTCTGATGGAAAGCGATGCTCGGTGATACTTGTCACCGTCCCTGAAGAGACACCGATAAACGAACTCGTGCAGTCGGCTTACCAGCTCGAGGACGAGGTCGGCATCAAGCTCGGTCCGGTCGTCGTCAACAACTGCTTCCCGACGAACCAATCACTTCGCGTCGACCCCGCGACCGCGGCGCGAGAAGATGGATTGCAAGTCGATCAAAGGGCACTCCACGTCATCGAGGAGGCAGCTGCCTTCGCCCTCAACCAAGTCCAACTCCAACAAGATCAACTCGCGCGCCTCTCGGATGCTCTCGCCATTCCCAGATTGATCCTGCCTAGCGTCTTTGTCGCAAGTGCAGGACCGAGCGAACTCGCGCAGATCGCCGATGCGCTCGCGGAAGCGATCGGGGCGCTCGCGTGACGCATCCCGAGCCCTCGCTTGCCGAGCTCGTTCAGCATTCGTCGGTGATCGTCTGCGGTGGGCCGGGGGGAGTTGGTAAGACCTCCGTCGCCGCCGCCCTTGCACTAGAGGCCGCGGGTGCCGGCCGCAGAGCCTGCGTCGTAACCATCGACCCCGCCCGACGTCTAGCTGACGCGCTCGGCATCGAAACGAAGGCCAACGTCGCCCACGTCGTCGAAGGGCCCTGGTCGGGAACGCTCGCGGCGATGATGCTCGACGCCGCAGGAACCTTCGACGAGCTCGTGACCCGCTACGCGAGCAGCCCCGACCAAGTGCAGCGGATCACCGCGAACCGCCTTTACCAGAATCTCGTCGGCAACCTCTCAGGAACCCAGGAGTACATGGCCACCGAGCGCCTCTTCGCGCTCGTCGAAAGCGAGGCCTTCGATGTCATCGTCGTCGACACACCGCCGAGCCGGCACGCGGTCGACTTCTTGAGTGCGCCTCGACGACTGTCGGGCTTTCTCGATAACCGGGTCTTTCGGCTGCTCGTCACCCGAAGTAACGGCTCATTTCGTGCCGTGTCGGCTGCGAGCCAACTGCTGCTCCGCTCGATCGCGAAGGTCACCGGCTCAGAGATCGTCGACGACACGATCGCGTTCTTCCAGGCCTTCGACGGTATGGAGAAGGGCTTTCGTGATCGTGCGCGCGCTGTCGAGGAGCTCTTGAACGCGCCCGGTACCTCCTACGTCCTCGTCACCACCGCGCGGACGTCAACGATCGCGGAGGCAACCTGGCTCGCGGATCGCTTAGGTGACGAGCACCATCTAATCGACGCCCTCATCGTCAACCGAATGATGCCCTTCGATCTCGCCGAGTTCGTTCCGCCCGCGTCGACCGGACGGAGCGACAGCGACTTCGGGGCACTACTCGCGAACGCGGTGGCGCTCGCATCGCTTGGAGCTTCCGAAGCTGCGCTCGTCGACTCGGCGTCGCTCGCCTCCAAAGCGGCCAGCCTGACAAAGGTGCCGATTCTCGACCAGGACGTCCATGACGTGTCGTCACTGCAGCTGCTCGCGCGCCACCTGGTTCCAGGCGCGGTACTTTGAGGCGATGGCGAACATTCTTCTGATCAGCGATGCAACCGTGGTTCTCGACGAACTTCTCGCTGTCGTTGACGACGGCGAGAACGAGATCACCTCGCTTCGAAATGCCGACCGCCTCCGGACAACGGTGGACACCACCCAGCCGGACCTCGTGATCACGGACTGCCAGGTCCAGAGCATGGGCGGCATAGCCATCTGCCTCGACCTGAAACTTGAGGAGTCCGGCGGGCGGCTTCCCCACGTTCCGGTCCTCATCCTGCTCGACCGTAGGGCTGACGTCTTCTTGGCCAAGACCGCCTCAGCCGAGGGATACCTCGTCAAGCCCCTCGACCCGATCCGTCTCCGGCTCGCCGTCGAGGCGTTGCTCGGCGGTGGGTCCTACCACGACGAGTCCTACAAGCCCGTCACCGTACAACGCACCCCCTAACTATCGCGCCGAGTCAAAACGCGGACACGAACCAGATGAACCGTCTCGCGCCCAACCAACCGCCTCGATGAAGCTGCCCTTTTTCGGCACCAAGGAGCGGGGCCCGGAACCGCCCGAGCCATCCGAGCAGGAACTCCAGATCAGCCGAGGTCTTGCCTCGCTTCGAGACGCTACGGCGAAGGAGGTTATGACCCCTCGCGCCGACGTCATCGCCTTGGGCGCTCCGGTGCTGCTCTCCGACGTCGTCTCCGCGGTCCGACGATCGGGCAGGAGCCACTACCCCGTCTATCAAGACGACCTCGACCATCTGATCGGCGTCCTGTTCGTCAAGGACGTCTTCACCCAGGTCATCGATGCCAGCGGGGCCGAAGGCGGCCTTGACATCGATGTGACCGAACGACTTCGAGATCCCTACGTCGTGCCCGAGACGCGCTCGGCGCTCGAGCTGTTAGCAGAGATGCGCCGACGAAGACGCGGCTTTGCGGTCGTGGCCGACGAGTACGGCGGATTTGCCGGCGTGCTCACTGTCAATGACCTCGTCAGCGAGCTCGTCGGCGAACTGCACGACGAATACGACCGGGCTACACCGCCAGAAATCGTGCGCATCGACGCCAATCGCCACCTGGTCGACGGATCCTGTTCCGTAGACGACGTGCGCGAGGCACTCAACTGTCCGATTCCTGACGGCGAGTACGTGACGCTTGCAGGGTTTTTGTTGGACGCGCTCGGACACATACCTGTCGAGAACGAGTCCATACAACGAGAAGGGTGGACCTACCGGGTAACCGAGATGGACGGCAGACGCGTCGCCAAGATCGTGATCGAGGGAGGGTCGGCTACGATCTGAACGGTTTCGACTTCGGTCGAGTTGACGGGAAGTAGCGCAGCTTGGTTAGCGCGCAGCGTTCGGGACGCTGAGGTCGCGGGTTCGAATCCCGCCTTCCCGACCAGGTCAGTGGCTATTTTTTGTTGTCCACAGGGTCGGCAGACCACACACAGACCACAAATGTCGTGGTCTTTGCTGGGCACACACGGGCTGCGACGGTTAGCAACATGCCATGGACGAAGACGGATCATTCGATAGGCCTCAGGTCCAGAGTGAGATTCAAATCGGGACCCATGCTCTCTTCTCTCGAGTGGCAAGAGAGCCCCGCGGAGGAGTCGGGTCAGAGATATGGCGTCAAGAGCTGACAGAAGGCAAACTTGTCGCCGCCAACGGGCTTTGATAGCGATCGATCTGAGCGCCACGAGTACCGGGTCGCTCAAACCGCGAGCGGCGCTCTCCCAACGATGAGATTCACCGGCGGCGGAGCCGCAGCAGATTCCGCTTGCAAATCAGGCCGCGCGGCACACGACGTGTTCGTCGCCTCGAGTTACCCCGCGAAGTGAAGCAGCTCCACTCCGTACTTCTCGCAGGCATCGCCCAGCGCGAGGTGATCTGAATCCAGGGCCGGCATTGGTGATATATGGTCCCGCAGAAACCTCATTTGGGTGACACGATCGTACGTATTTCTGGATTCCCTAACCAACTGTCCGAGGAGGCGAGAAATGACCGACGTCGTGATTGCGACCGGGAAGCCCTATCCCGTGACGAATCCAGAGCGCCGGGCGTCGGTCAACGAGCTTTTGCGACAGATCGCCTCCCTCGGCATCGACGTGGAAGTCGAGGTCGTCGAGTACGAGCTGGGGCGCCGAGGGATCGGCTCCGAACATGCCAGAGACGATCGGGATCTTCATCGGCTCGGGAATCGCCGGAGTCGTGTTCGTTCGTTTGACCAACGCACTAGTTGATCGCCTAAAGAACTGGGTAGGCGAGCGGTACAATAAGAAGAAATCCTCGTCGAAGACGTTCATGAGGGGCGAGGAGTTCACCATCTACGGCCCAGACGGCG
>DATCDR010000090.1:0-4712 GCA_036510575.1 Acidimicrobiales bacterium
GGCGGAGGCGAACATCGAGCGACTTCTCGGCGGGGCCCTTTTGGTCGGCGCGGCGGCAATGACCCTTCGTTACTTCCTTGACCGCCGTTCGGGTGCCGTTCGCCAAGGTGCGGTCCACGAGGTGGTCATCCGACCGATTCCCTCGATCGCGATCGGCATGGTCGGCGGGCTCATCGTCGGAATGACCTCGGTTGGGTCGGGATCGTTGATGATCGTCCTTCTTCTGTTCCTCTACCCCTTGATCGGCGCGAATCAGCTTGTCGGCACTGACCTCGTGCAAGCGGTGCCGCTCACCGGCGCTGCGGCGCTTGGCGCGCTGGCCTTTGGTCACGTCGAGCTCTCGGTCACGACCTCCCTCATCGTTGGCAGTGTGCCGGCGGTTCTTGTTGGCTCCTTCCTCTCCTCGAGAGCACCTGACCGGGTAGTGCGACCGATCATCACCTTCGTCATCTTTGCTTCCGGGCTCAAATACATCGGCCTCAGCACCGTGGCGCTCGGATGGACACTTTGTGCGACGGCGTTGCTCGTCGCCGGGGTGTGGGTGCTGCGAACTCAGCCGTGGAGGAACGGCGTCGTCGAGCATGATTCGCCAACCGATCCGAGCGGCGCGCCAGACGTCGATTCCGGGGCCGCGTCGCTCGATTGAGCGAGCGTTCAGGTAGTCCGCACGCGCAGGTCAACCCGCCTCCTCGACACTCTCGCGCTCGGTGGGATTCCAGCATCATTGCGAAGCGAATAGTCGCTGACGCGAAGATCCGTTCGCCCGCTCGAACCGCTCAGCTGCTCTTCGAGACTCACCTGCGCGTCGAACCGTAGGCTGAGAGCGAGACCCAAAGGAGCTTGTCGTGTCGTTCTCCGTGCCGCTTTCCATTCTCGACCTCGCGCCGATCGCGCGGGGCCAGACCCCCGGCGAGTCAATTGCCGCGAGCGTGCAGCTCGCGCAGGTCGCCGAGCGGCTTGGTTACTCCCGCGTCTGGTACGCCGAGCACCACAACATGGAGAGCATCGCCTCTTCGGCGACGAGCGTCCTCATCGCCCACGTCGGAGCGAAGACCTCCTCGATCCGACTCGGCTCTGGCGGAGTCATGCTCCCGAATCACTCCCCGCTCGTTATCGCTGAACAGTTCGGCACGCTCGCCATCATGTATCCAGGGAGGATCGACCTCGGTCTCGGACGCGCCCCCGGATCCGATCAAAAGACGATGTATGCGCTTCGGCGTGACCCAAGTGCGGCGGACACCTTCCCCCAGGACGTCCTCGAGCTCCAGGCGTACCTGCAGGGCCGAAGCCGTGTGCCCGGCGTCGACGCAGTGCCGGGCAAGGGAACGAACGTCCCGCTCTACATCCTCGGCTCCTCCCTCTTCGGCGCCCAGCTCGCGGCGGTGCTCGGCCTCCCCTACAGCTTCGCCTCGCACTTCGCCCCTGCTTCGCTCCACCAGGCGATCTCGATCTACCGAGAGCAGTTCAAACCCTCTGAGCAACTAGACGCGCCGTACATGATCGTCGGCGTCAACGTCGTCGCCGCCGACACCACTGCAGAGGCCGAGGTGGCGCACCTGGCGATGCGCCGACAGCGGGCTGTCCGCCTGTTCGGGCGGGCGCGAGGCATCTCGCCGGAGTCGATGACTGACGCACAGGCCGACGAACTCCTCGCTGCGGGGGCGGGCTTACGCGTCGACGAAATGCTGACCTACACAGCGGTCGGCACTCCCCGGGAGGTTCGTTCCTTTCTCGACACTCTCGTTGCCGAGACTGGCGCCGACGAGCTCATCGTCGCCCACCACGCACCGACTACTCCGGGGCGGCTGCGGTCCGTGGAGCTCCTCGCCGAAGCGATGTCGACCGTCAGGTCATCGTAGAAACGACACGCTTCGCGGTCGCGACTAACCGACGACCACGTGTACGACCCGCGTCTCAGCCCACGGGCGCTAACGGCGACGCCCGGCTGTGACTCCGGGCGCAGAAGCGGTTCGTCGGCTCCGGTGCGCTTGCGCTCCATCTCAAAGATAGGCCGACCGATTAGGGGCAGGTCGCGGTGTGGCGATGGTGTCGACATCGCCGCGCAGCCGGTACAGCTCGGCAAGCGTGCAGTCCCCAGAGGGTGCAACCGCAGCTCCCGCCAACCACTCACTGGCCTGCGCCTGGGTGAACGGGCTGAACTGAACGTCGGCCAAGCAGCGGCCAGGTCGCACAACTGCTGGATGGAGCCCATGTACCGGCTCGTTGGTGGTCAACAGCAGTAGTACGCGCATGCCGTGACCGAGGATGCCGTCGGTCAAGTTGAGCAGGCGACCAAGCGATGCTCCAGCGGAGCGGCGCGCATCGGCTCGGATCAGGTCGTCAGCATCCTCCACCACGAGGACCTTCCAGCGGTCGGGACTCGAGGTGCCCCGTTCCCACCACTGGTCTTCCTCGCTCACCACGTGCATCAAGTAGTCGGGGCTGCCGAAGAACTCCTCGGGATCGAGCACGAAGTGGAAGTCGGCCCAGCGGATCCACTCCCTCGCCAGAGCTCGGATGGCGGTCGTCTTGCCGGTACCAGGCTCGCCGTACCACAAGATGAGTCTGCCGCCTCGCTCCGCAGCTTGCTCCATCGACATGACCTGGTCCAGGGCACGGCCGACCTCTGCCGGGTAGTTCTGGGCGATGCCCGACCAGCGGGGAGCTTCCATCCAGCGCCGGTGCCGCGCCGGTGATCCCGCGCTGCCCGCGCTCCACAGGCTCACCCGCGCCTGTTCACCTGGCTCGCTCGGGGTAGGCACACCACCACGGATCTCAGCGAGCACCTTTTCGGCAAGCTCGAGTGACTCAGCAGTGACGAGTACCTGCACCTCGGGTCTACGCCTGACGAGCAGCAGGTGCACCCGCCAGCCCTCGCCGTGGAGCAGCCGGTGTTGGTCTCCTCCGTCTTGGTCGTACTCCCAGTCGACAGTGCCGCCCTGGGGAACGAAGGGATCGATGGAATCGAAATCGGGAAACGACGCCTGGCGCGCGAACGGCTGTTGACCAGCGATGAACGGGAGCAGAGCAAGGTCGATCAGACGCTGTCCAGGGCCGCGATCCGACAGGGGCCAGACGGGCTGCACAAAAGAGAACGGGCTGCTCGGTACGGTCATGAGAACGAGAATAGGACGAGAACGGCTCCCGTCCGCCGTCTCCGGCCGGCGCGAACGCGCTGGCGCACTATCTCGATCGCACAACAGGCCTACTGCGCCGGTCGCGCCGGTGAGCAAAGCCGACCGGGCGCCAGCAGCGGGTCACCGGCGAGACGCGCCGATAGATCGCCGAACTCGTGGGGCCGGGATTTACAGAGGGATTCCCCGCTTCGCGAGGCACGAGCGTTCGGTACCGACGTCGCCCATCTTTTAGGGGAATCACTAGCCCCTCCCCCGTCAGCGAACCTTTACCGACGCCAACCTCGCAATCTGAGTTAGGGGCCGCCGAGCTTCTAGGGACTCGGCTGGACCACCGCATAGATCGCGTCACTGTGGTCGATGGTCACGTCAGCAGCTAGAGCTCCTTCGTAGCCATCGCTGCCGAGCACCGCGATGATGTTGAAGTCTGCCTCGTGGAGCTCTGCTCTCAAATGCTCCAACGTCACGAAATGATTCAAGAGAATGAAGTCGCGCACCGCCAGCGCGCAGATCGCCCATCCGTCGCCTTCAACACGGTGGCGAGTCGCGATTCGCCAGTTGCGCCAACGCCGCGGTACCCGAAGTGGGTCGCTTAGGTTTCGAAACATCAAGAGGGCGACGGCCCGCAGACTTCGGTCGAACGGACGACCTGGACGATGCAACTGAAACGGCGACTCCGCGTAGCTCCGACCATCCATATTGAGCGTCGAGAAAACAAAGACGCCGTCTCGAGTCAGAACACGGTGTATTTCCCTGTAGATCTTCTTGCGATCCTGATCGTCGGCCGTGTCGATTCCGTTGAAGCTAAAGAAAACGAACTCGAAGGACGCGTCCCCGAACTCCGACAGATCGCGGGCGTCGACAACTCGGAAGTCCTTCGCGGGATACCGCGCCCGACACAGCGCCACCATTCCCGGCGAATTGTCAACCCCAACGTAGTGATCCGTCAAAAGCGCGAGTAGTCCGACGGTGCGGCCACCGCCCACTCCAAGATCGAGAACGCTCTTGGATCGAACGAGTGGAGCAACCATTCCAAGTGCTACCTCCTCACCAGGATGTTGCCACCCCTCGACGTTGGCGTACCACTCAAGCACCGCTGGCAGCGAATAGAAGTCGTCGCGCTTGGTGACCATGGCAAACCTCTGTGCGGGGTTCTCCGCTTCCAGAAATTCTAATCTCCACGACGCGTGCATAAAAGGGCGGCGTTGCATGGAAATCGCGAGGGCGTGGCTCGTAGTTGCTTCGCTCGGCAATGACCGACACAGGACCAATACTGGGCAGTTTCGTCGACTGATTACGCGAGCGCCGATTCGTCGGTGCCGGTGCTACAGGGCTCCCGAACTACGTTGCTCGGCGTTTTCGCGGCCCAGGGCCTACCGGTTGCGCTGATCGTCAGACCTTCACGGCCATGTTGTCGAACGTCGCTCGGGCCCTTTAGCGGGCGGGCAAGACTAGACGCCATGCGGTGGGGTCGGCGGGACAAATACTGTCGACAACTTCGCGGTAACGGTGTCGGTGCCTCCGCACCCCATAGGAGCGACGATCTTGCCGGACACCCTCGTCGCGGAGGTGAACGTC
>DATCDR010000091.1:0-22024 GCA_036510575.1 Acidimicrobiales bacterium
CGACGGAGAGAAGATGTCGAAGTCACTCGGGAACCTCGTCTTCGTTGGCGACCTCTTGAAGGAACACGAGCCCGCAGCGATTCGTCTCGCTCTTTTGTCGCAGCACTACCGCAGCTCATATGAGTGGAGCGACGAGATGCTCGACGAGGCGACCCGGCGTCTCGCCCGCTGGCGAGAAACAGGCCGCGGCGATGCCGGCCTCGAGGAAGCCCGCGCGCGACTAGATGACGACCTCGACACCCCTGGTGTGCTCCGGGTGCTCGACGAGGCCACAGCCCTAGGCGGCGGTGTCGACAAAGCGGCAGCACTTCTCGGCGTGGTGCTCTAGGCCCTCCCGTCAGACCTCCAGCAAAAATGGCCGCTCCACTAGGCTAGGTATCGACCAAGGAGGGCGCGAATGACGTGTTCGCGACCCTGACGACCGGAGGAGCAATTGTGGCTCTAGAGCAGTCCGAGATCACCATCTCACTCCCGGACGGCTCCGTGACCACGCTGCCGACGAACTCCACGGGACTCGATCTGGCCAAGCGCATCGGCAAGCGACTCGCAGAAGCGGCAGTCGCGATCGTCGTCGACGGCACGCTTTCTGATCTCACGTCGCCACTTCACGACACCGCCGCGGTTCGCGTCATCACCAGAGACAGCGAAGAAGGACGGCACATTCTCCGCCACTCCACCGCCCATGTCCTTGCCCAGGCCGTGCTCGGGCTCTGGCCAGGTGCGCGCTACGCGATCGGTCCCGCGATCTCGGATGGCTTCTACTACGACTTCGAGCTACCCGGCGATGCACGCTTCAGCGACGAGGACCTCCCGCGCATCGAGGCGCGCATGCGCGAGATCATCGCTGAGGCGCAGCCGTTCATCCGCGAGGAGCACAGTTTCGAGGAGGGGCTCGGGCTCTTTGACGCGCAACCGTATAAACGAGAGATCATCGAGCGGGCACAAGAGGCGAGCGGGGAGCTCGACGAAGAGCTGTCGGGCGACGCGACCGGCGGGGGAGGCGGCGTCTCGACCTATCGGAACTCCGAGGCCTTCTTCGATCTTTGTCGAGGCCCGCATGTTCCTTCCACCGATCGACTTGGCTACTTCAAGTTGATGCGGGTTGCCGGTGCCTACTGGCGTGGCGACGAGCACCGTCCACAGCTGCAACGGATCTACGGGACGGCGTGGGAGTCCGCCGCTGCATTGGCCGCGCACCTACTCCGGCTCGAAGAGGCCGAACGGCGCGACCACCGACGACTCGGCGCCGAGCTCGACCTGTTCTCATTTCCCGAGGAGATCGGCTCAGGACTCGCGGTCTTCCATCCAAAGGGCGGCTTGATTCGGCGCCTCCTCGAGGACTACTCGCGCGAGCGACACGAGGCTGCCGACTACCAGTTCGTCTACTCGCCGCACATCACGAAGGAGGACCTGTTTCAGGTATCGGGCCACCTGGACTGGTACGCGGACGGCATGTTCCCGCCGATGGAGCTCGACGACGGCCAGCGGTACTACCTAAAGCCGATGAACTGTCCGTTCCATATCTTGATATTCAAGAGCCGACAGCGCTCCTACCGTGAGCTTCCCATGCGGCTCTTCGAGTTCGGAACGGTGTATCGCTACGAGAAGTCCGGTGTGATCCACGGCCTGACTAGGGTGCGCGGCATGACCCAGGACGACGCCCACATCTTCTGCACGAAAGAGCAGATGGGTGAGGAGCTGATCTCGCTTCTCGAGTTCGTCCTTGGGTTGCTTCGCGACTACGGGCTCACCGACTTCTACCTCGAACTCTCGACGAAGCCCGCGCTCAAGTCGGTCGGGACCGACGAGGAGTGGGAGGAGGCGACCGACGCACTTCGGCGCGCAGCGACGAGCATGGATCTCGAGCTTGTGCTCGACGAAGGTGGTGGCGCCTTTTACGGGCCGAAGATCTCCGTGCAGGCCCGCGACGCGATCGGTCGGGCATGGCAGATGTCGACTATCCAGTTGGACTTTCAACTTCCCCAGCGCTTCGAGATGGAGTACGTCGGCTCGGACAATCTCCGGCACCGACCGGTGATGATTCACCGGGCGCTCTTTGGTTCGGTTGAGCGTTTCTTCGCCGTGCTGCTCGAGCACTACGCCGGGGCCTTCCCGGTCTGGCTCTCCCCGGTTCAGGCCGTGGTGCTCCCGGTCCGAGATGACGTCGTTCACTACGCCGAGAGCGTCGCCAAAAAGCTACGCGCGCTCGGCGGACGGGTTGAGGTCGAGGGTGCGGGGGAGCCGCTCGGGAGCAGGATTCGAAAGGCAAAGCTCGAAAAGGTCCCTTACGTCTTAGTGGTCGGCCAAGATGACGTGGCTGCCCACACGGTTGGCGTCAATGAGCGCGGTGCCGAAGCGCCCGAACGTGGCGTCTCGGTGGCCGCGTTCGGCGCGCGCTTCGCCGGCGAGATCTCGAGGCCCATAGCCGACCACTCGTCATGAGCTTCGAGAACCTTTGGGCAGGTTGGCGCTCGGCCTACGTCAACTCGGTCTCGGCGCCAGATTCTTCGGGATCCGAGCGACGCTCGCCCGACCGAGCGGCGATCGACGACGAGGCCGCATGTGTCTTTTGCCGCCTGATCGCGTCCGACGCCCCGCTTGAGACGAGAAACATCGTCTTTGAAAGCGAGCTTTCAGTGGCGATGCTGAATGCGTTTCCCTACGCGAGCGGCCACCTGCTTACGATGCCGCGCCGCCACGTGAGCGACCTCGCGGGCTTGACGCCCGCGGAGTCTGATGACCTTTGGCGTGTGACGACGATGGGCGCGAAGGCGATCGAAGCCGCGTACGGCGCCGAAGGCATGAACATCGGCGCGAACCTCGGCCGCGCGGCTGGTGCCGGTATCCCTCGTCACCTCCACTTGCACGCGCTGCCACGCTGGATCGGCGACACGAACTTCATGACGTCGGTCGCCTCGATCCGAGTGATGCCTGAGGCACTGTCGGACTCCTACGCGAAACTGAAGGCCAACTGGCCCACGTGAGCCTTCCCTACGAAGTGCACGTCGACGCGATCGAACAAGAAGCGGAGCGGATCGGCGAGCTCGCCGAGCGTGGGGTCAAAGTTGCGATCAAAAGCACGCCGGGACGGGACTTCGAGGCGCTCTTGTTCCATCTGGCAACTACCTTCGAGGCGGCCGTCGCACAGCTTCGCGCCGCCGACCAGTCAGCTGAGGTCGCACAGCGGACCGAATTGACGGGTTCGGTGCTCGACTGCTTCGAGACGAGCCGACTGACGATCGTCGCCCTTCTTCGCGACCACGAGCCCGCCGATCCATGCTGGAACGTCGTTGGTGAGGACCTCTCCGTCGGGTTTCTCGCACGGCGCCTGGCCCATGAGAGCGCGATCCACCGAGTAGACGCCGAGGTCGCGCGCGGCACGGCGACCACGATCGACTCCGAGCTTGCAGTCGACGGAGTAGACGAGCGCCTCTTCGTCGTGCTCGCACACCACAGCGACGAAGGCGAAGTGCCCGAGCTCGGCGGGAGCATCTGCCTTATCTGTTCCGATACCGATGCGGCCTGGAGCATCGACGCTTCGAGGGGCCGTTTCCGTGTCCGAGCCGGGCGCGCTCCAGCGGACGCGGCGGTCGTCGCGACGGCGTCGGACATCTTTTGCTTCTCGTGGAATCGCCCGACGATCCGCCCGCTGCAAGTAACCGGTCGGATGGCCGTGGTCGAGGCCTGGCACCAGCTTCCAGGTGAGTTCTCGGGTCTCGAAGAGCACCTCTGATAGCCTAAAAGTGTGCCTGAGGAGGAACGATGATCGACGGTCGCCGTCGCCGCGGAGAGCCGCCAACAGTTAGGTCGCGCCCCTCGTTCGGACTCGACGGGGTGGTGCGTCAGTTCTCGCGCCTTGGGACCACCCTCGTTAAGCACGGCGTTACCGCTGACGAGGTCACGGTTGTCGGCATTCTCTTCGCCATCGCGACCTCGGTCGTCATCGGTCTCGGCTATCTCTACATAGGTATTGTCGTTCTCACCATCGGCGGTCTCATGGACGCGCTCGACGGTGTCGTCGCGAAAGCGGCAGGCGCGGCGTCGCTGCGGGGCGCGTTCTTCGACTCAGTGGCAGATCGCATCTCTGACGCCTTCATATTCGGTGGCGTGGCGTGGTACCTGCTTGAACGAAGCGATCCGCGCGCAGCGATCCTGCCGGTGGCGATCCTCGCGGTTTCCAGCGTGATCTCCTACACCCGAGCCAAAGCTGAGTCGCTTGGACTGAGCGCACGCGGCGGGCTCATGGAGCGGGCGGAGCGACTCATCTTTCTTGGGCTGGCGCTTCTCCTCCACGTCGTGATGGTGCCGCTTCTCGGCGTGCTGCTTGCGCTTACAACTGCAACCGCTATCGGCCGATTCCGAAAGGTCTGGCTCCAGGCCTCAGCTGAAGCGCTACAGCCTGCCGCTCAAGTCATCGTCGAAGCGCCTGTCACGCTCCCGGCCGTCGTGCGGACAACGACTCGATTGCACCGTTCGCCGAGAATCCCGGCCGGCGATCTCCAGCCGTTGGCGATGCGCCTAAGAGGCGTGCTGCGTACCTCAGAAGAGTCTCCGACGCCGCGTTCGCGCCGTAGTACGCAACGCCGAGAGCGTCGAAGCCGCACCAGCCTTCGCCGACCTCAGACGGACTACTAGTCCACTGATGGGGCGTGCGAAAGCCGCCCAACCAGGACGGATCGCCTACTACGCCTACCGCGGCGGCTATCTGATCTTGAACCTGATGCCGCGTCGTTTCGCGCTCGCGGCTGCGGCGGCGTTCGGCAACGTGGGCTCGCGCGTTATGGCCAAGCAGCGAGTAGTCGTCGCCGAGAACCTGCGGCACGTCCTCAGCTTCCGTGACGGCCACGTCGACGAAGCAGCGCTGACCGATCTCGTTAGGGCCTCGTTCGCCTCCTACGGGCGATACTGGGCCGACGTCGCCAAGCTCTCGGCTAAGGATTCGCGTCGACTCGACGACTACTACCACGTCACAGGAAGAGCGTGCGTCGACGAGGCGCTGGCCAAAGGCGGCGTCATATTTGCACTGCCGCACCTCGGCTCCTGGGAGATCGGGGGAGTATGGGCAGCTCGGGAGGGCTTTCCGTTCATAACGGTCGTTGAGGATGCCGCGTCGTCGCGGCTCACTAACTGGTTCATCGGTCGCCGCGAGCAGCTCGGCATGCGGATCCTCCGCCTCGCGCCCGACACCTCGGTCAAACTACTTTCCGAGTTGCGAGCCGGCGGTTCCGTCGCGCTCGTCGCAGACCGAGATGTCGTCGGTGACGGGATCTTGATTCCCTTCTTCGGCGCTCCGACGCGCGTACCGCCAGGTCCGGCCGTCCTTGCGCTTCGCACTGGCGCGACGATTATTCCCTGCACCGTGTATCAAGACGGCACCCACTACGAAGCTCACTTCGGCCCGCTGATCGCGCCCGAACGACAAGGGAACCTTCGCGCCGACGTCGAGCGCATCACCGGCGAACTCATCTCGGTATTCGAGGGGTTCATCGAAAAGCGCCCCGAACAGTGGCACGCGTTCCAACCGATCTGGGGCGACACCGACCAACAGCGAGGAGTGCAGCTCTAGTGAAGGTCGCACTCATTAGTCCGTACAGCCTCGAGATCTACGGCGGAGTGCAAAACCAGGTGCGCGGTCTCGCCGTGGCGCTTTCGGCTACCGAGGATGTCACGGTGATCGCGCCAGGCAGATCGGTCGAGATCAGCGGAGCTGAGACGATAGGAGTCGGACGCGTTTCATCGATTCCGGCGAATGGCTCCCGGGCTCCGATCGCGCTCGGCTCAAGGGCCTGGCGCACCACCAGCGAGGTCCTCCGTACGCTTCGTCCCGACGTCGTCCACGTCCACGAGCCATTCGTGCCGATGGTTGGTCTGGCAACGCTTCACAGTCATGTCGCACCGGTGGTTGCGACGTTCCACCGCGGCGGAGCAGGCCGGGTCTATCCGCTGCTCGCGCCACTCCTTCGAGGTGCGTACAACGCGATCGACGAACGCGTCGCGGTCTCCAAGGAGGCGCTCGACACCTTGTACAAAGTGTTCGGCGCTACCGCCCAGTCGATCGAGGTCGTCGCGAACGCGATCGACCTCGAGCGCTTCGCAGACGCGTCGAAGGTCGAATCATCAGGGCAACCGGTGGTGGTCTTTGTCGGTCGCCACGAGACGCGAAAAGGCCTGTCGGTGCTGCTCGAAGCGTTCGGGTCTGGTGTCGGCGGCGCCAGACTCGAGGTGATCGGCGACGGGCCGGAGCACGCGAAGCTACTCGACCGCTTCGATCGACCAGGTGTCGTCGACTTTCTCGGCGCCATCGACGACCAGGCAATGGCTGCCCACGTCGGCGCCGCTCAGGTACTGGTCGCCCCTTCGATCTCGGGTGAATCCTTCGGCATCGTGTTACTTGAGGCAATGGCGGCACGAACCGCCGTTATCGCCTCGGCGCTTCCCGGGTACCAACTCGCCGCGGGCGACGCCGCGCAGTTCGTGCCGCCAGGGGACGTGACTGCGCTTCGGACCACCCTTGGCGAGCTGCTGGCTACGCCCGAGCTGCTGGCCAGCTTGGTTGCCAAGGGCGCCAGCAGAGCAAGTGGGCACTCATTTCATGCCCTAGCAGATCGCTATCTCTCTATCTACCACGCTCTGCTCGAGCGCTGAGCAGGGGTTGATAGCTCGCGACGACCGACGTCAGTGCGGAGAGAACGCCGGATCAACCTCCTAGACTGCTGCCGATGGCAGGCCCAAGTCGTACACGAGCACGAAATAGGAGCCCGCAACGCGGTACTTCGCAGCGCGCGAGCGCCTCGTCGCGCCCGGTACGGCGTCCAGCACCACCAGTGCCCCTCGAGGGTGCAGCAAAGCCCAGCCTTGGTCTTCTTTTACTAGTCGCGCTGCCAGTGATCCTGGTCGTGCTCGGCGTCGTGCTCGCCCTTGCCCTCACTCCGATCGCCGCGATCCTCGCGCTCCTTGGAGTTCTTCTCGCAGTCGCGAACTTCGCCCTCGGCAGGGCGTCGCACCTCCTCAGCCTGCTAGGCGGGCGGGACAGCACGGCTGCCGAAGACCCCCGGCTCTTCAACGTCTTAGAGGGGCTCTGCGTCGAGAACGGTCTTGCAATCCCTCGCGTGCGAATCCTCGACGATGACGCCACGAACTCACTGCTCCTACCCGACGAAGACGGGGGACTGGTACTCGTTTGCACACGCGGCCTATTAGACAGCCTCGATCGGATCGAGCTTGAGGCCGTCCTCGCCGATACCCTCGCCAGCGCAAAGCGTGGCGACGTCAAACGAGCGGCCGTGGTCGCTCGCGCACTCGGCGCGATCGCAGCAGTCTCGCCGGTTGGCGCGTCGTTGGCGTGGCATTTTACGGATCCCGCTCGACAGTTCCGCACCGACCGGGAGGCTTGCCGCATGACCTGCTTCCCACCGGGGCTACTGTCAGCCCTGGAGGTGGTGTCCGACCGATCGACGGAGCCGTCCGGGCTCGCCACAGCGGTCGCGCGACTGAGCGCGCCGTATTGGCTCGTCCCGCTCGATATCGGCAAGCCGAAAAAGATCCGAGCCGGCGAGCTCGATCTCGACCTGCGGATCTCCGCGCTGGCCGAGTTGTAACTAGAAGGCTGTCAACGAAATCTTCGGCAGAAGTTCCGAAGCCTGAGGGGGTTTGAAGCGTGTCGGGGCACTCCAAATGGGCAACTACGAAACATCAAAAGGGCGTCAAGGACAAGGCCCGCGGAAAGCTCTTCGCAAAGCTGATCCGTCAGGTCGAAGTGGCCGCCCGTGAGGGCGGCGGCGACATGGAGTCGAACGCGACGCTCCGAACCATGTTCCAAAAAGCACGCGACTCCTCAGTGCCACTCGACACGATCGAGCGCGCGATCAAGAGGGGGACCGGCGAGCTCGAAGGCGTGCGATACGAGGCGGTCGCCTACGAAGGCTATGCACCCTCTGGCGTCGCGGTCATCGTCGAATGCCTTACCGATAACCGCAACCGCACCGGCGCCGAGATTCGGGCGGCCTTCTCGCATAACGGCGGATCGATGGCCGAGCCAGGCGCGGTCTCCTGGCAGTTCGAGCGAAAAGGCGTCGTGACGGTTCCGCGAAGTGTCGCTGAGGACGACTTGATGGCCATCGTGCTTGACGCAGGTGCCGAAGACCTCCGCGACGAGGGCGAGATGTGGATGCTGGTCTCAGATCCGTCGTCGCTGCAGCCGCTTCGAAGCGCGATCGAAGAGGCCGGTATCTCCGTCGACTCAGCGGAGATACAGATGCTCCCAACCCAGACGGTGCCGATCACGACCGAGAGCGCGGCGAAGAAGATCCTTCGCTTGCTCGAGCTCTTCGAAGATCACGATGACGTACAGAACGTCTACTCCAACTTCGACATCCCAGACGATGTCTTCGAGGCAGCACTCACCTGAGGAGTCGTGACGGCGACACGACACCGACAGCGACCGCCACAAACCCTTTGCCACCGATCGTTCGCGACCCCGGAGTAGCATCGAACACATGTTTGTATTAGGAATCGACCCTGGTCTGACGCGATGTGGCTACGGACTCGTGACCGGCCCAGAAGGACACGAGCGGGCCGTAGCGGCAGGCGTCGTCACGACCGACGTCGCCGATTCGATTCCGGTCCGGCTCGCGACCCTGCGTGCGGACCTGCAAGCGATCATCTGCGAGTTCGAGCCTGACGTGGTAGTTGTCGAGCGAGTGTTGTTCCAGACAAACGCCAGAACGGCGATGTCGGTAGGTCAAGCGAGCGGTATCGCACTGCTGTCCGCGGCGGAAGCGGGTCTCGAGGTAGTCGAGTACAGCTCCAATGAAGTAAAGCTCGCGGTCGCAGGCTACGGTGCGGCCACCAAGCGGCAAGTCCAAGAGATGGTGGCGTCGTTGCTCTCACTACGCGAGATTCCAAAGCCCCCAGATGCCGCCGACGCGTTGGCGCTGGCGCTTTGTCACCTGGCACATGGTCGCCTCGCCACCGCACTGAAACGGATGGGGCAGCCGCTCATGGCCGCGCCGCAAACAACTGGGGCCGCCTTATGATCGGATCGCTCCGCGGCGAAGTCGTAGATCTGCAGTCGAGCAGTGATCATGCTGCGCAATTGATCGTCGATGTACATGGTGTCGGCTACCTCGTGACGGTCTCGGCCAGGCACGCGGTCCAATTGAAGGCCATAAAGGGCGAAGCAGTGCTTGCCATTCACACCCACGTCCGCGAAGGCGCCATTCAGCTCTACGGCTTCCCTGACTCACGCGAGCGGAATGCCTTCGAGCTGTTGCTCACCGCACACGGCGTCGGACCCGCCTTGGCAATGGCGATCCTTGGAGCGCTTCCACCGCACGCTCTGTTCCAGGCCCTTGCTACTGGCGACCTCGACGCGCTTACCGCTATTCCAGGGGTGGGAAAGCGCACTGCGCAGCGCCTTCAGCTCGAGCTTGGTCAGCACCTCGCGCTCGAGACTGCGTTCGAGACCGGCGCTCAGGAAAATGAGCCGTCACATGCGCTTCGCGACGTGCATGAGGCGCTCGCAATGCTCGGCTACGGACCAGATGAGGTCCATCGGGCCACGAAGGATCTCGACGAGCAACTCTCCACTGAGTTGCTGCTTCGAGAGGCCCTAAATGCCCTGGCGCCGACCCGATGAGTCCGAGACACGAGGTCGTCACCGAGGAGACGCCCAGCGAAGATGGACTCCCGGCGTTGCACCGGCCGGTCTCACCAGAGGCTGACGAGGTCGAGGTTGGGCTCGAGGCTTCAATTCGCCCCAGACGTCTCGAGGAGTTCGTCGGCCAAAGCGAGCTGAAAGAGAAGCTCGCCATCGTGCTCGAGGCTGCGAGACGAAGAGAGCAGCCAGTTGATCACATGTTGTTCGCGGGCCCTCCTGGCCTCGGCAAGACAACACTCGCCGGCATCGTCGCCGCCGAGATGGGGACAAGCCTGAAAATTACGTCTGGCCCCGCACTGACCCGCGGGGGCGACCTTGCCGCCATCTTGACCGGCCTCCAGCATGGTGACGTGCTGTTCATCGATGAGGTACATCGGTTGAACCGGGCCGTTGAAGAGATCCTCTATCCAGCGATGGAGGACTTCGCGATCGACATCATCATCGGAAAGGGTCCAAGCGCCAGATCCGTCCGGCTGCCGCTACCGAGATTCACATTGGTTGGAGCCACGACACGCTCAGGTCTGATAACCGGGCCGCTACGCGATCGGTTCGGCTTCGTCACCCACCTCGAGCACTATCAAGTCGATGAACTGTGCCAAATAGTCAGACGAAGCGGTGAGCTGCTCGGCGTGGCCTGCACCGAAGATGGTGCCGTGGAGATCGCACGACGGTCGCGGGGGACACCTCGGCTCGCTATCCGGAACATGCGACGCGTCCGCGACTTCGTCGAAGTTCGAGGCACCGGCACGATCACTGCTGAGACGGCGCGCGAAGGCTGCACGATATTTGGCGTCGACAACCTAGGTCTCGACCGTCTCGACCGAGAGATCCTCGACACCCTCTGTCGACGCTTTGCAGGTCATCCAGTTGGGCTCGCCACGCTCGCAGTGAGCGTGAGCGAGGACGCGGCGACGATTGAAGACGTAGCAGAGCCTTTTCTTATGCAAGCCGGGCTCTTGCAGCGCACCTCGCGCGGTCGCGTCGCCACGGCCGCCGCCTACGCCCACCTCGGCATGGACGGTCCACCGCTTCGCGCTACGAACGACCGACTACCTGGGATCCAAGAGGTTGCGCTCTTCCCGACGCCGTAGTTCGAAAGCACGGCTGGCACCTCGCCTGGGCCTCCTCCGACTACAGTGCTAAACGCAATTAGGCCCACAGATCGGTAAACCATGGCTTCTGCATCACTATTGCTTTCGATCCACGGCGCTCTGGTATTTGCCGCAACCAAGACGACAAGCAAGACCAGCCCGGACTTCCTCATCTTTCTCGTCTTCCTCTTCGCCATCTACTTCTTGTGGCTTCGACCACAGCGCAGGAAGCTGCGCGCGACACAGCTCCAACGAAGCGCCCCCGAGATTGGCGATGACGTCGTGACCGCGTCGGGCATCATCGGCCGCGTCGTCAACATCGAAGGCGACCGAGCCGAGCTTGAAGTCGCGCCTGGCCAGAACATCACGATCCTTAGAACTGCGCTCGGGCGTCGGCTCGATCCCCTCGTGCCGGAGTCAGCGGACGATCAAATGGACCTTCAGGACCACGATCACGATCACGATCATGACCACGACCACGACCACGACGCCTACCGGCCAGACGGCTACGACGAGGACGCCAACGAACCAGAGGACACACCGCCCCAACAGCAGCAGCATCGATGGTGGCCAGGTTCCTCGAAGGACGACGATGCACCGGAGGGGTCGAAGTAGGTGCACCGACGGCTCCTTGTGAGCGTCATCGCAAGCAGCTTGGTCTGTTTCGGGATGCTCGCACTCGCACTTGGCTTTGGGTGGTCGCCAAAACTAGGGCTTGACCTCGAAGGCGGTCTCTCCGCCGTGTTCAAGCCGGACAAGGCGGTCTCGACCTCGACGCTCCAAGACGTCGCGAACATCATGACGCTTCGTGTGAACGGACTCGGTGTCTCCTCGCCGAACATCTCCACGCAGGGAAACGATGTCGTGGTCGACCTTCCAGGCGTGAAGGATCCCCAGGCCATCTTGAAGCTGCTCGGTACGACGGCTCAGCTGTTCTTCCGTCCAGTGCTCTGCAATGCACCCGCCTACGTCGCTCCGGCAAAAGGGACGGCCAATGCGCCGACGACCAAGACACCAGTTCCTACCTGTGCGGCACCGTACCTCTATACCGCGAGCGACTACCAAGGCTCGTCGGGGTCTAACTACAACTATCCGCCAACCGACAACAACTACGCCGCCTACCCCACGAGCACCGTGGACAATCCCGCCGATGCCATCTTGATCAACGCCGATGGGAATGTGCCGTCTGCTCGCTACGTTCTCGGGCCTGCAACGGTCGAGTACGGCGGCAAGTTGCAAACGGTTACCGGCACGATCATCAAGAGCGCGTACGCCCAGCTCGACACACAGAACAATCAGTGGCAAGTCGTATTCGAGCTCACCGGACAGGGCACCAATCTGTTCAACGCCGTTGCGAAGCTCTACTACGGCACGCTGGTCGCAGATGACCTGGACGGACAGGTCATCTCGGCGCCGATCATCGAGGCGATGAGTTTTCCAGGATCGGGTCAAGTGAGCGGGAACTTCACGCACGCATCTGCCAACCAACTGGCACTAGAGCTGAACTATGGCGCGCTGCCCGTGTCGCTGACCCCGCAGACCGCACAGACGGTCTCGGCGAGCCTCGGAAAGTCGTCGCTCCAGGCGGGTCTATTTGCCGGGCTCCTCGGTCTCTTGCTCGTGTTGTTGTATACGGTCTTTTACTACCGCGCGCTTGGCATCGTCGTCTTTCTCGGACTGATCACCACCGGTGCGTTGATCTACGGACTGATCTCCGTGCTCGGCGCGTCCTCGCTGGACCTGACGCTTGACCTGTCGGGCGTGACGGGTCTGATCGTTTCGGTCGGCATCACGGTGGACTCCTATGTCGTGTACTTCGAGCGATTAAAAGACGAGGTCCGAGCTGGTCGCTCGATTCGGGCGGCAGTCGACCGGGGCTTTAAGAGCGCGTATCGAACGATCCTGTCCGCCGACGCCGTGTCGCTGATCGGGGCCCTGGTGCTTTGGGTCTTGTCAGTTGGCGACGTACGAGGCTTCGCGTTCATGCTCGGGATCTCGACGTTGATCGACGTCATCACCGCGTTCTTCTTCACCCGACCGTTCGTCATCTTGCTCGGCAGGAACCGGGTCTTCACCGAGGCACGCCACCTCGGCGTCGCCCGAGGTCTTGCGACGAGGAGCGCGACATGAGCCCCGGGCGGATCCGACCAGGTGCGGCGTCATCTGACGCCGCGGACGAGCCGACCCCGGAGGCGGCCGAGGTCGCTGCGGAGGATTCGACCACAACCCCGGACAGCGACGCTGCGATTAGCTCGCCTGATGCTCGACTTGCAAGTGATCTCCCCGAGGTCGAAACGCCAACACCTTCGGCGGCTCAAGCGGCGCCGAGTGAGCTCGACGAAGCGCCGGTGGCTTTTGGGGTAGACGAGGCCGAGCTACCTCTCGAGCCAGCCGAGGCGGCGCCGTCGCGGCCGCACGGGCCATTTCGTCGCCTCTACTACGGCGAGACCACGTTCGACTTCGTCCGTAGAAAGCGGATCTGGTTCACGATCTCGACAATCGTGATCCTGCTCGGCGTGCTCTCGCTCGGCGTGCGGGGTCTCAATATGAGTATCGAGTTCGTCGGTGGAAACTCCTGGACCGTCTCCTCCCCAACGCTTACCGTCCAACAAGCGACCGCAGCGCTAACGGCGGTCGGCCTCACGGGGGAGACCACGGTCCAGCTTGGCCTCGGCAGCAACCAGTCGATCCAGGTTCAGGCCAAGCTCCCGAAGGGTCAAGACGCCGCGGCACAAGCAACCGAGGCACACAAGATCGCCGCGGCCCTGCAAAAGGTCGCCCACAAGAGCTCGATCAACGACGTCTCGATCGAGTCGGTCGGACCTTCGTGGGGAGAGCAGATCACCCAGAAGGCAGTCATCGCACTCATCGTCTTCTTCATTCTCGTCTCGCTCTATATCTCGATCTTCTTCGAGTGGCGCATGGCGCTCGCTGCGATCCTGGCGGTGCTCCACGACATCCTCGTCACGGTCGGCATCTACTCGATCTCCGGTTTCCTCGTCACGCCGGACACCGTGGTCGCGTTCTTGACCATCCTCGGTTACTCCCTCTACGACACGATCGTGGTGTTCGACCGCGTCCGCGACAACGTGAAGAACCTCTCCGTCCGAGATCGGCTGACCTTCTCCGACATCGTGAACCTCTCCATGAACCAGACCGCCGCGAGGTCGATCAACACGTCGCTCGTCGCGATCATGCCCATACTCTCGGTCCTGCTCATTGGAGCCGAGCTCCTCGGTGCAACGACGCTCCAGTACTTCGGCCTGGCGCTGCTCGTCGGCTTGACGACGGGTGCGTACTCCTCGATCTTCATCGCCTCGCCGCTCGTAGCGGTGATGAAAGAGCGCGAACCGAAGTACCGACAGCTCCGCGAGCGCATCGAGCTTCGTGGGCCGTCCGCCTGGCTGCTCAGCCCCGCCGAAGTCGCGCGAGGCTTCGTTGCGGACTCCCCCTCGCGTACACGCTCGACGATTGTCGCGCCCCAGACAACGGGACGCGTCCGACCTGGAAGTGCCGCCAAAGCCGCCTCGTCGACGTCGAGTAACGGTTCCGCGAACACCCCTGCGGCCCCGGTTGTGAAGCGCCCGCCGTCAAAGGCCCGGCGACGTGGTGGTCGACGCTGATTGACGTAAGGGCCGCCCGCAGCGACCCAGACCGATTTCGCACAGCACTCGAACGAAAGGGCAGTGCGGCGACCTTTGACGCCTTTCTGGCAGCTGATGAGGAGTGGCGCCTCGCCGATGCCGAGGTTGGATCACTCCGCTCGCGCACCAGGCCGAAAGGCAGGCCCTCCGAAGCCGAGATTGCGGTGCTCGCGCAGCTAAAAGACGATCTGCGTGTCGCCGAAGCCACCCTCGATGTGCTCGCCGCACGGCGCGACGAACTGCTGGCGGTCATCCCGAATCCTCCTGATGACTCAGCACCAGACGGTGACAGCGACGAGGACGCCGAGGAGATCCGCAAAGTAGGCGAGCCTCCGACGTTCGCGTTCGCCCCGCGAAGCCACATGGAGCTCGGTGGATTCGATACCGAGCGCGCCACGCGGCTGTCGGGGACGCGCTTCGCCTACCGGATGGGCGCGACCGCGCTCCTCGAGTTGTCGCTTTACCGTTACGCGCTCGACCACCTCGTAGCGCTCGGGTTCACTCCCGTGCTGCCGCCAGTCGTGGTCCGTGAAGAAGCGCTGTACGGGACCGGTTTCCTACCGACCGATGAGAGCAACCTCTACCACGTCGAGCCCGACGGCCTCTATCTGTCGGGCACCTCCGAGGTGGCCCTAGCCGGGCTCCACCAGGGCGAGATCCTCGACGCGAGCGAGATGCCGCTTCGCTACGCGGGCTACTCCACGAACTTCCGACGCGAAGCTGGAGCCGCGGGCAGGGACACCAAGGGCATCATGCGGCTCCACCAGTTCGACAAGGTCGAGATGTACTTCTACACATTTCCGGACCGCTCGAAGGAGAACCACGAGGAGATCCTCGCCATCGAAGAGGCGATCGTTGGAGGACTCGGGCTCGTGTACCGGGTGATCAACACCGCGGCGGGAGATCTCGGCCCCTCGGCGGCGAAAAAATTCGATATCGAGGCATGGCTTCCGAGCGAAGGGCGCTACCGCGAGATCACGTCGTGCTCGAACACCACCGACTACCAGGCCCGACGTCTTGGAATCCGCTACCGAGACGGCTCGGCACTGGCGGCTCCCCACACCTTGAACGGCACCGCCATGACCGCCCGCTTCCTCGTCGCGCTGCTCGAGACTTTCCAGGATGAGGGCGGGAAGGTCGCCGTGCCCGAGATCCTCCACGCCTTTGGCGCCCCGGCCTTCATCGACCAGACGTCTCCGACACACTGACGCACGCGCGATCTGCGCTAACTCCTCGCGATGGCTCTGATCGCGGCGACGGCTGCGCATCCGCGGCGCAAGGATTCGGCAAGGCAGGGTCGAATCGGTCGTGTAAACTTTCCTTCCCGGGCCAATGACGTCCCGAAACCTGCAGCTACGTGGAGATCCGTCGCCTGACGGGCTCACGAACAAGGGACGCCATGGAAGAGTACGAAATAGAGCCAGGCCTTTACGACCCGCGATTCGAACACGACGCGTGTGGCGTCGCGTTCCTCGCAGACTTGAAGCGGCCACCCTCACACGAACTCGTCGACCTCGGGCTGACCGCGCTCGAGAACCTCGCGCACCGCGGTGCCTTCGGTGCTGATCCCGAAACCGGTGACGGCGCCGGAATCCTGATCCAGATGCCCGACAAGTTCTTCCGGGCAGTCGTGCCGTTCTCGCTTCCTGAACGGGGACATTACGTCTCTGGGATGGCATTCCTCCCGATCGACGCCGCGGCCGCGGCTGGTTCGCGCGCCGAAATAGCGCGGATCGCGAGCGAAGAGGGACTGCTCGTCCTCGGCTGGCGGGTCGTGCCGACGGACCTGACCCAGGCAGGCAAAGCCGCGATGGAAGTCGCGCCCCGGTTCGAACAGCTGTTCTTGGCCGCGGACCCAGCAGGTGCCGCAAAAGATGCCATCGGCATCGATCTCGACCGGCTCGCCTTCGTCGTTCGAAAGCGAGCCGAGCACGAGCTAGGGGACACCTACTTCCCGTCGCTCTCGGCGCGAACCTTCGTCTACAAGGGGATGCTCTCGACCGACCAGCTCCGCAACTTCTTCCCCGACCTCGGTGACGAGCGCGTGGAGAGCGCGATCGCCCTGGTGCACTCTCGGTTCTCGACCAACACGTTCCCGTCCTGGCCGCTTGCCCACCCGTACCGGGTCATCGCCCACAACGGCGAGATCAACACGGTCCAGGGCAACCGGAACTGGATGCGTTCGCGCGAGTCGCTGCTCAAGAGTTCGCTCATTCCAGGCGACCTTCGACGACTGAACCCGATCATCACGTCGCGCGCGAGCGACTCCGCGTCCTTCGACGAAGTCGTGGAGCTCTTGCACCTAGGCGGCAGGTCGCTCCCGCACGCGATCTTGATGATGATCCCAGAAGCCTGGGAGAACAACACCGAGATGGACGACGCTCGCCGAGCGTTCTACCAGTACCACGGCTGTCTGATGGAGCCATGGGACGGCCCCGCGGCAGTCGCCTTCACCGACGGCGACGTCATCGGCGCAGTGCTCGACCGAAACGGGCTTCGCCCCGCCAGGTACTGGGTCCGCGACGACGGGCTGGTGGTGCTGGCCTCAGAGGTGGGCGTCTTGGACATGGACCCGTCGCGGATCGAGCGCAAAGGACGGCTACAGCCCGGCAGGATGTTCCTCTGCGACACGACAGCGGGCCGCATCATCGACGACGCGGAGGTAAAGGCCGGGCTCGCCGCGGCTGAGCCCTACGGAGAGTGGCTCGACGAAAACCTGTTGAACATCAACGACCTGCCGATCAAAGAGCACATCGTTCCCCAATTCGGCTCGCTCGTTAGCCAACACCGGCTCTTCGGCTATACCCACGAAGAGCTCCGCGTCATCTTGGCGCCGATGGCGACAGCTGGAGCCGAGCCGACTGGCTCGATGGGCTCGGACACGCCACTCGCCGTCTTGTCGGAGCGATCGCGGCTGCTCTTTGACTACTTCACCCAGCTCTTCGCACAGGTGACGAACCCGCCGCTCGACGCGATCCGAGAGGAGGTCGTGACCTCGATCAAGGCCACGATCGGACCGTCGCGCAACTTGCTCGAAGCAAGTGCCGAGGCCTGTCGCCAGATTACCCTCGACTTCCCGGTGATCGAGAACCACGACCTGGCGAAGCTGCTCTACGTTAACGAGAACGGTGAGACAGCGGGATTCAAGTCGTTCGCGATCGATGGCCTCTACGAGGTCGCCGGCGGCGGCCGAGCACTTCGCGCCGCGCTCGACAAGCTCTGCGTCGACGTCGAGAACGCAATCCTCGCCGGGGCGAACATCGTGGTGCTCTCCGATCGCCACTCAAACGCCGAGCTCGCGCCGATCCCGTCGTTGCTCTTGACCTCTGCGGTCCATCACCACCTCGTCCGGGAGCGGCTCAGGTCGCGGACCGGTCTGATCGTCGAGACCGCCGAGGCGAGAGAGGTACACCACATGGCGCTTCTCGTCGGCTTCGGTGCCGCGGCGGTGAACCCGTACCTCGCGGTCGAGACCGTAGCGGCGATGGCGAAGCGAGGTGAGCTCGGCCAAACGAGTGAGTACGCGGCGGTCCACAACTACGTGAAGGCAGCCGGCAAGGGTGTCTTGAAGGTGATGTCGAAGATGGGGATCTCAACGATCGCCTCCTACACCGGCGCGCAGGTTTTCGAAGCGGTAGGGCTCTCAAGAGAGGTCGTCGACCGCTACTTCACGGGTGTGACGAGCCACCTCGGCGGCGCCGGCCTCGACGTCATCGCGAAAGAGATCGAGATGCGGCACACCTTTAGCTGCACGACCAACAGCGCGGACCTGGTCAACCACGACATCGACGTCGGCGGCGAGTACCAGTGGCGACGAGAAGGTGAGCACCACCTCTTCAACCCGAAGACCGTCTTCAAGCTCCAGCACTCAACGCGGGCCAAGCGCTACGAGATCTTCAAGGAGTACACCACCCTCGTCGACGAGCAGTCCGAGCGTCTCGCCACGCTGCGGGGCCTTTTGCGCTTCAAGATCGGCGAGAGCGCACCTAGGCCGCCGATCGCGATCGAAGACGTCGAGTCCGTCGAGTCGATCGTGAAGCGCTTCTCGACCGGGGCGATGTCGTACGGCTCGATCTCGGCCGAAGCACATGAGACGCTCGCGATAGCGATGAACCGCCTAGGTGGCAGATCGAACACCGGTGAGGGCGGGGAGGACCCCGAGCGATTTGTCCCCGACGAGAACGGCGACTCGCGACGCTCCGCGATCAAGCAGGTGGCGTCGGGGAGATTCGGCGTGACGAGCAACTACCTCGTCAACGCCGACGACATCCAGATCAAAATGGCCCAGGGCGCAAAGCCAGGAGAGGGCGGACAGCTCCCAGGCGGCAAGGTGTGGCCCTGGATCGCCCGAACTCGGTACTCGACGCCAGGTGTTGGCCTCATCTCGCCGCCACCGCACCACGACATCTACTCGATCGAGGACCTCGCCCAGCTCATCCATGACCTGAAAAACGCCAACGACCGTGCGCGCATCCACGTCAAGCTGGTAGCTGAGGCAGGAGTCGGCACGGTCGCTGCAGGCGTCGCCAAGGCACACGCCGATGTCGTGCTCATCTCCGGGCACGACGGCGGCACGGGGGCCGCGCCACTGACGTCGCTCAAGCACGCTGGATCACCGTGGGAGGTGGGCCTCGCCGAGACCCAGCAGACCCTGGTCCGAAACGCGCTTCGCGACAGGATCGTGGTGCAGGTCGACGGGCAGCTAAAGACTGGCCGTGACGTCGTCATCGGTGCGCTCCTAGGCGCCGAGGAGTTCGGTTTCGCGACGGCACCGCTCGTCGTGTCTGGCTGTGTGATGATGCGCGTCTGTCACCTCGACACCTGCCCGGTGGGCATCGCCACGCAGAACCCAGAGTTGCGCGCGAAGTTCACCGGCAAGCCGGAGTTCGTCGAGACGTTCTTCACCTACATCGCCGAGGAGGTCCGCGAGTACCTGGCGCTGCTTGGCTTCCACTCGATAAAGGACGCGGTAGGCCACGTCGAGGCACTCGACACCAGCACCGCGATCTCGCACTGGAAGGCCGCTGGCCTCGATCTCGCGCCGCTTTTAGTGCTCGCCCATCCCGTGCACGGCTCGACCGAGCTGCACCAGGTTCGCGCCCAGGACCACGGCCTCGAGCGGGCACTCGACAACCAACTGATCGAGCTCGCTCGACCGGCGCTCGACGATGCGCTGCCGGTCGCGATCGAGATGCCGATCAGAAACGTGAACCGTACCGTAGGCACGATGCTCGGTGCAGAGGTGACGCGGCGCTACGGCGCGGATGGGCTTCCTGATGGCACCATCAAGATCGCGCTCACCGGCTCAGCGGGTCAAAGCCTCGGTGCGTTCTTGCCACGCGGGATCGAGCTGTTGTTGAGCGGGGACACCAACGACTACCTCGGGAAGGGTCTCTCTGGTGGCCGCATCGCGGTCCGACCGCCTGCGAACGCGTCGTTCGTCCCTGAAGAGAGCGTGATTGCAGGAAATGTCTGCGCCTATGGCGCGACCTCTGGCGAGCTCTTCATCTCCGGCCTCGTCGGTGAGCGCTTTTGTGTCCGCAACTCAGGTGCGACCGCAGTCGTCGAAGGAGTCGGCGACCATGCGCTCGAGTACATGACTGGTGGCACGGCGCTGATCCTCGGGCCTACGGGTCGAAATGTCGCCGCAGGCATGTCGGGTGGCGTCGCCTATCTCTTCGACCCCGATCTCCGCCTCGATCGCCGCTTGAACACCGAGTTCGTCGAGATCGAGCTGCTCGACGACGCCGACGTCGCACTCGTCGCGTCACTGCTCGAGCGCCACGTCACCCTCACGGGATCACCGCTAGCCGCTCGCTTGTTGGCAGACGTCGCCTCGACGATGGCGTCGATGCGAAAGATCATGCCCCGTGACTACCGCCAGGTGCTCGAAGCCACGAAGGCCGCTATCGACTCGGGCCAGGACGTCGACGTCGCCGTGATGGCGGTCGCGCATGGCTGATCCACGAGGTTTTATGCGCTACCCGCGATCTGGACCGGTCCGCCGCCCGGTCGAGGTGCGCCTTCGTGACTGGCGTGAGGTCTACAACCCGTTTCCAGGGGAAGATCTCACCAAACAGGCGGCTCGCTGCATGGACTGCGGTATCCCGTTCTGCCACGAGGGCTGTCCACTCGGGAACCTCATCCCGGACTGGAACGACCTCGTCTTTCGCGGTCGATTCGACGAGGCAGCAGCGCGACTGCACGCCACGAACAACTTTCCGGAGTTCACCGGGAGACTCTGCCCCGCACCGTGTGAGGGCTCCTGCGTCCTTGGCATCAGCGCCGAGCCGGTAGCGATCAAGCAGGTGGAAGTCGAGATCGCCGAGTGGGCGGCGCGGGAGGGCCTCACTCCGGTGCTCCCTGATCTCCTCCGTCACCAGCGAGTCGCGGTCGTCGGCTCCGGTCCGGCAGGACTAGCGGTCGCACAACAACTCACCCGCGCCGGCTACCACGTCGAAGTCTTCGAGCGCGCCGAGCGCATCGGTGGCCTGCTCCGCTACGGCGTCCCGGAGTTCAAGCTCGAAAAGCGGGTCATTGACCGGCGGCTGGCACAGATGGTCGCCGAGGGCACGGTCTTTCACACCCGCGTCGCAGTGGGAGCTGGAAGCAGGCACGAGGTAAGTGGTGCTGCGGCGCCCGACGCCACGATCATGCAGCTAGAACAGCTGCGCAGCCGCTTCGACGCGATCGTCCTCGCAGTGGGCTCGACGCGCCCGCGCGACCTCGTCGCACCTGGCAGGGACCTCGCCGGCATCCACTTCGCGATGGACTACCTGAAAGACTCCAACCTCCTCGTCGAAGGCACCACTGACGACACCCCGATAACCGCCAAGGACAAGCACGTCGTCATTATCGGCGGTGGCGACACCGGCGCTGACTGCCTGGGCACCGTGCACCGCCAGGGCGCGGCCTCGGTCGCGCAGCTCGAGATCCTGCCCGAGCCGCCGAACCTGCGAGCTGGGAACAATCCCTGGCCCACCTGGCCGCTGATCCTTCGAAGCTCCGCCGCCCATGAAGAGGGAGGCGAGCGCCTCTACTCGATCTCGACGACACAGTTCCTAGGTGACGCCGATGGCAACGTGCGAGCGCTAAGGGTGGCGACCGTCGAGCGCGATCCTCGTGGTGCCTTTCTCGCAGTGGCGGAGTCGGAGATGGATCTCCGCGCCGACCTGGTGCTGTTAGCGCTCGGCTTCACGGGGCCTGAGCAAAAGGGCGTCGTTCGCGACCTCGGCTGCACCTTGAACGCTCGCGGCAACCTCGAGATCGACCGCTCGTTCATGACGAGCGTGCCTGGCGTCTTCGCCTGTGGCGACGCCGCGCGGGGCCAGAGCCTGGTTGTCTGGGCGATCGCGGAGGGCCGCAGCGCGGCTCGCGCCGTTGATCACTTCCTCTCTGGAGCAAGCGAGCTCCCCGCGCCGATCGTCCCAGGCCAGGTCGCGCTCGCCTAGGGATGCCACACGAGGAGAGGATCGAGGCTATCTGCAGCGACCTCGACCGGATCGCGGAGCGGCTAGACGACCTCGTCCTCGACTTGTTGCACGAGGCCGTGCGTTCCAATGCCGGCAAGCGCCCAGAGATCGAACGGCGAGCTACTCGCGCACGCCACGCGATCGAGCGGGCGACGATCG
>DATCDR010000092.1:0-2818 GCA_036510575.1 Acidimicrobiales bacterium
CCTCGACCGTGGTGGCTACTGCCCGCCGCTGCCGGGCCCGTTCATCGCCGGCGCTTGCGGCGCTTCCCTGAACTGGCGCGGGGAGGGGTCCCAGGAGGAGTGAACCGACCCGTCGGTGCTCGGCGACTGCCTGACTTCACACCCTCGCCGAGGATCGCGTCCCGCTCGGCGCGGGGCCGGGCGTTGAAGCGTGCCATGAACGCCTCGACCGCACCGCGGTCCTCGGGCCGCACTCCCTCTTTGGCCGCTTCGCTCCAGAGGCGCTTGCCGAAGCTGTAGCGCGAGGTGTCGGCCATGTTGGTCCGGAACCGTCCTTCGATCGAACCGAGGTGGTCGAGGAGGATCTCGACCGGTTCGCTCTCCTCGTCGAGGAGCCCGGTCTCGGCGAGGAAGGTGAGAAACGTCCTCGCCTCGGCGAGGATCTCGTCGAGCTCGCCCAGCTCTGCCATCACCTTGGCCGGATAGAGCTCGAGAAAGACTTCGTCGAGGTCGCGACGCCGCCAGCGGGTGAGATGGCCGTCGACGTATCCCCACTTGTAGTGGAGGAAGCCCTCTGGGAGATCGGGATCGAAAGCGTCATCGCCACGTGTGGCCCACGCGGCGAAGCGCCCCTTCAGCTCGGCGTTCGCCGACTCGTACTCCTCATCGTCCTCAGGCTCCCATCGTGACGCGGCGTTCTCCACCGCCCCATCTTCGCTGATCGGCCGCCGCTCGCTCTATCTCACCCACGGAATGAGCAGGAGAGCCGCTTTTGTGCTTTGGCCTCGCGCTGAGCTTGTTGCTCAGCCTGCTCGTCTTTGCACTCGGGACCGGCCGCGCTCGCGCCCTACGCCTCGTAGCGGAGCGAACCGATGAGTTGAGCTTTCAAGCGATGCACGACTCGCTCACCGGACTGCCGAATCGGGCACTCATCTATGACCGGATCGGGCTGATGCTTGCTCGTGCCCGGAGGAATCGAACACTTGCCGCGGTCTTGTACCTCGACATCGACAACTTCAAAGACGTGAACGACACCCTTGGCCATGCGGCGGGCGACCACTTGCTGCAAGCGGTCGCCACCCGGCTCGCGGCCGCCGTAAGGGAAGACGAGACCGTCGGTCGAATCGGCGGCGACGAGTTCGTGGTGTTGTTAGAAGGAGCGGCACTAGACGCAGGGGTCGAGGTTGCCGCCGATCGAATCCTCGAGGTCTTGTCGGCACCGTTTGTGTTGCCCGAAGCAGCGAACGGCATCGCGGTCTCGTCCTCGATCGGCATCGTCGTCGGGACCACCTCGACACCAGATGAAATGCTCCGTGATGCCGACATCGCGCTCTACCAGGCCAAGGGTGCGGGTAAGCACCGCGCGGTGAGATTCGCTCCGCTGATGCAAGAAGAGGTCGTTCACCGGCACGAACTCGAGGTCGACCTCCAATCGGCTGTCGATCACCACGAGTTCTTCCTCTTGTACCAACCGACTATCGACTTGAATACGGATCTGTTCACCGGGGTGGAAGCGCTTCTGCGGTGGAATCACCCGACGCGCGGCGTCGTGCAGCCCGACGATTTCGTGCCGCTTCTCGAGTCAAGCGGGCTCATCGTGCCTGTTGGCGCGTGGGTACTCGATGAGGCATGTCGACAAGGTGCGCTCTGGCATGCCATGGGGCACCGATTCAGCGTCGCGGTCAACGTCTCGATTCGACAGATCGAGCTCGAGCGGATCGTCACCGACGTCAGGGCCGCATTAGACGACAGTGGATTCGACCCAGCGTCCCTGATTCTCGAGCTGACCGAGACGGCACTGATGCACGACGTCGAGCCGACGATTCTCCGCCTGTTACAGCTGCGTGCCATCGGGCTCCGCCTTGCCGTTGACGACTTCGGCACCGGTTACTCGTCGCTGTCCTATCTCCGGCGCTTCCCGGTCGACGTGTTGAAGATCGATCGTTCGTTCATTTCCGGGATGGCGAACTCGACTGAGTCTGCGGCCATCGTCCACGCCCTCGTGGGCCTCGGGCAGACCCTTGGGCTTGAGACCATCGCCGAAGGCGTAGAAGATGACGAGCAGCGCCTGCTCTTGAAACGGGAGAACGTCGATACCGGGCAGGGCTTCCTCTTTGCTCGGCCATTGAGCGCGGACGCGGTTGAACGACTTGCGCGACATCTGAACTCCACTCTCGCTATGAGCGATGCCAAGGCCACTGCAGGAGAGTCGATAGTCGAGCAGGTTTGAGGTTCGAGACGGCTAGAGAGTTGCGCGAACGCGTTGCCGAGCACCGTGGCGTCGATCGAGGTGTCACGAGGACGACGGGGGAGGGCACGAACCGGGACTACTTCGCCCCACCGAAGAAGGTGAGCAGTGCTGTGTTGCCCTAGTTCGACTGGACGGTCGCTACCCTCTACCGCTAAATGACATTGAGCAATTTCAGGATAACCACGACGATTAGGCAGAGAACGGCTAAACGGATCAGGCTGCGAAGGAACTTTATTCGGCGGTGGAGCTTCATTTGGCACGACCCTCGATCGTTTGCTTGATCCGCTCCGTGAACGAACTTCGAGGATCAAGAACTATTGCCCTGACCCGTAGCCTCACCGGTCAGCTCTACCGAGCCGAACGGATGATCAGCGGCGCACCAACAGCACAATGATCACAATTACGACAATGAGGCCAAGACCGCCGCCGATGTACATGGGGAAATTCTACCCAATCGGTCCAGAGTCCAATCCGCCGTGCGCAACAATGTCCTCCGTACTCATGGTCCTGCCGAAGCCGGTGCTGAGCGTCTTGGCAGTTTGTCAAGTTACACGTCGCCAAAGGATGCGATCGTCGGTGCCGTGCACT
>DATCDR010000093.1:0-2564 GCA_036510575.1 Acidimicrobiales bacterium
TATCGGAATTATCGCTATTGGGACGTTCGCACTCGGCACCTCGAGTTGCTCGTCGAGCCCGTCGGCTGCTGCAAAGTCGCTCTGTAGCTCAGTCGGACAGGTCCTTCTTGCTCCATCCAACGCAGCAGTTGCAATATCGACTCGAGTGGTTGTTGACGGCGAGGCGTCGGGGGACGCCGATCTTGATGCGGCTGCCACTGCCCTTTCGAAGGCTCTCTCTCCGGCCGCTGTCGCGGCCGCCAATGCGAAAATTCGCATCTCTTGCACGCGCCTCGGAATCTGGCAGACCTACCACGGCTAGTCGCGCCCTTAGCCTGGATCCACCGCGCCCATAGGCCTCTGAACCGCTGGGCATCCGCGGAAAAGGTGCCTTGATCAGGGAAAATGGTAGCTCTCACACACACCATCGACCTGATTCAGAAAGGCACCTTTCCGATGCCATCCTCGCGCAGTGCGTCCCGTTTGTCTGTGACCTTCGACGACGACCACGCGGTGGCCGACGCGGGCCTCGCGCTCGTGGCGGTGCTGTCGGAGACGCTCGGCCTCGAAGCTCTCGCTGAGGAGCTCGTCGACATCGCGCCGTTCCCCGGTCGCCGTGTCGCGACGCTCGTGCACGCGATGGTCGCGGGGGCGAACTTCATCGACGACGCGGATGTCTTGCGATCCGGTTCGACCGCCGCGGTGCTCGGCCACCGGGTGATGGCTCCGTCGACGCTCGGGACCTTCCTCCGGAGGTTCAGCTTCGGCCATGTCCGTCAGCTCGACAAGCTCGCCGAGATCCTGCTCACCCGCGCGTGGTCTGTTGGCGCGGGACCCGGCGATGACCCGATGACGATCGACATGGACTCGACGGTCTGTGCGGTGCACGGCGACGACAAGCAGGGCGCAGCCTTCGGTTACACCCGCGTCCTCGGCTATCACCCGCTGCTCGGCACGCGAGCCGACACCGGAGAAGTCCTCCACCTCCGGTTCAGAAAAGGTTCGGCGGGCTCTGGGCGCGGCGCCGAGCGGTTCGTCAGAGAGCTCGTCGGCAGATGCCGTCGAGCCGGCTCGACCGGTCCGCTCACCCTGCGCGCCGACTCGGGCTTTTACTCCCGCTTCGTCATCGCGGCGT
This sequence comes from Acidimicrobiales bacterium, assembly GCA_036510575.1. Taxonomy (GTDB): domain Bacteria; phylum Actinomycetota; class Acidimicrobiia; order Acidimicrobiales; family Bog-793; genus DATCDR01. The sequence continues at coordinate 1,115 of DATCDR010000093.1, forward strand.
GCCGGGACCACAAGGTGCGCTACTCGATCACCGCGCCGCAGAACTCAGCGGTGAAAAGGGCGATCGATGGAATCGCCGAGGAGGCCTGGACCCCGATCGACTACACCGATGCCGGCGAGGCGTGGGTCGCCGAGACCTCTTATGGAGACGGTCACCGCCTCGTCGTCCGGCGCACGAAGTTGGCCGACCCCCAGCCCGCACTCTTCCCCACCTTCCGCTTCCACGCGTTCATCACGAACCGCGACGGTGACGCAGTCACCCTCGATGCCGACCACCGCCGTCACGCCGTCGTCGAGCTCGCGATCAGGGACCTGAAGGAGGGATCGGGGCTTTCCCACTGCCCGTCGGGGAACTTCTCGGCGAACGGGGCGTGGTCGGTGCTCGCGACGATCGCTCACAACCTCATCCGCTGGGTCGGCAAGCTCGGGCTCGAGCTCACCGGGCCGCTCGTCGCGAAGACGATCCGACGTCGGTTCCTCACGCTCCCCGGCCGGATCACCAACCGCTCGAGGCGACGCCAACTCCACCTGCCGACGCGGTGGCCGTGGGCCGAGCAGTGGAGCTCCTGCTTCGAACGGCTCTGCGCATTGCGGATCTGAGCGACGGGCCCGAGACCGCCTGCGGCACGCCCCGACGGTCATCCATCACCCAGCTGACCGGCGGCCGCTGGAGGAACAACGCCCTGACTCCGACGGCGGTCGTCAGGCGGTGGTCATGCCGACCGAAAATGGCCGTTTCCGTCTGGAGCGATCGACACCCCGGGGTCAGACGGTGGATCGAGGCTTAGTAACCCAACAGTGCGCAGTGAGCCCAGACCCCTGAACGGTCCCCTCGTAAGTTGCACACTTGTTCGTCGACAGCGGGAAGATCGGAGATATGTCATAAGTCTTTGCGTCGCTAGTGCCACAAGCGCAAAACGCTAGGGCGATAGCCAACACCATGGCGTAAGTGACCGCTCGCGCTCTCATTCGAGCCTTTTCTGCGACGACAGCTGGTGTGGCGACCTCCTGCCGAAGCTCGTTTGTTTCACCACAAGTGGTGACATCGCGACGATATCTGCCCATTCGTCCTCCACTCCTTCTAGACAGCCCTAGACAACATCAGCCACCGGCGGCGTCATCGGTCCGAATACTGCTTCACCACGCAACGAATCCTGCCTTGACCTCAAGCTTCCGAGTCAGCACCCTAACGATCCCGACTCCTTGGCTAAGGACACGGGAATAGTGGTGCCTATCCACCCTCGGCTTCGCTGCCATCCGCGTACCGAGTCCGCGGCCGACCACGAATTGCCGATAGTCGATTACCAGTTGCTCTTATCGTCCGCTGGAGCCGCATCCGTCGCGCCGGCTGAGGGTCGACCGCCTTGATCGCTGCTCCCGCTCGGTGTTGGGCCAGCTTGTGAAGGCGAGGATGGTATCGCAGTCGTTCGCGATCCAATCGATCTCCGAGA
>DATCDR010000094.1:0-22290 GCA_036510575.1 Acidimicrobiales bacterium
TCGAAAAGATCGGTAACCGTTTCCGACGTGAGGTGAAGGCGTTCGCCGACGAGCACGGCATCCCGGTCCTCCACCTCGCAAAACCGGACCGGACACGTTGGGACGACCGCAAGCTCGACCACGTCCGCCCCTACCTAGAACTGACAGAGGCCGAGGGGCGCAGCGGGGTCGTCGCCATCGTGCAGGCTCAGGAGTACTCGTGGGTGTTCAGCGCTAAGAATCGCTCGAGCACCCCTGGACTGGTGAGCTTCGACTTCGTGAAGGAGGAGCGCCGCGTCGGGATGTACTACTTCTACGTCCTCGACCCGGAGTTCGGCCCCAGCTTGAAACTTGTCACAAGATCCAGAGACTGGTGGACCAAGAAGTTCTAGCTCGCTGCGGCGAACTGACCTAGTTGGCAGGGCTCACCGAACTCATATTGAAGTCCGCCACCCGCAGCGACGGCATCCTCGTTCGTTCCATCCACTCTCCCCACTCTCGCGACAGTGCGCGCTCACTCACACCGGCCTCGATGGTGTCTCGGAGGAGGTCGACCGGGCTCTGGTTGAACCGAAAGTTGTTCACGGCACCCACGACCTCGCCGTGCTCGACGAGATAGACGCCGTCTCGCGTCAGTCCGGTGAGCAGCAACGTCGCGGGGTCGACCTCACGGATGTACCAAAGACAGGTGAGCAACAATCCACGTTCACATCGAGTGACGAGCTCATCGAGCGAGGCCGTCGCACCGGGCAAGTCGAGCAGCAAGTTGTCGATCGGCGGAGCGAACGGAACTCCGGAGCGTTGCGCTCCGGCGCGGTGATACTGGAGTCGGTCGAGTCGCCCGTCCTCGATCCAGGCGGTATCTGCGAGCTGCGAACCGTTGTCGAAGACCGACACGTCAGACGACGAGTGGCCTGTCCACAAGAGATCTGGGCAGGAGAGCCCGGATGCGCTCGGATCGCCCGAGAGCCGAAAGGGCAGCTCGCTCAGCCGGTCCCCCACCCGGGTCCCACCACCGGGCTTGGAGAACACCGTGCCGCCGTCCTCGGCGTCGAGGCCGCCCATGGCGAAGTAGATCTCCGCCACGAGGTCTGCCACCGCGTCGGGAGGAAGGATCACCTCGTAGCGTCCTGCGGATAGGTCATGTCGCCTAGTTGCCCAGCTCAGACGCTCATTCAGGCGAGCTTCGAGATCGAGGACCGCGACGTCGGCGAAGTCCCTCGTGCCGGTGCCCGCCCATGCCGAGCGTGCGCCGCCGTCTGCTCTGGCGACGAGCTCGAAGGTCCCGGAGCGATCAGCGATTCGTCGCCGTAAGCCGTTCGAGCTACCTAGGTAGATCGTCGCCGCTTCGTGGGTCGCAAAGCCCGAGAGCATCGTGTCGCTCGCCCTCGCCCTGGCGAAGGCATCGCCGAGGTCGGGAAGCAACGAGGAGTAGATGGAGAGGTCGGTCGAGATCGGAGGTTCGGAAAAGTCCGCTGCGGCGTCGCCACCGATCAGCTCCGCCTCATCGTCTGCAGGGCTCGCCTCGGCAGCATCTGCCTCGGCGGCGGCGACCAGTGTGGCGACATCTATAGGGCCAGATCCGCTTGCGACGCCGACTGCTCGACCACCTGGCACGTCAAGGATTCGCACGACGTCAATGCTCCGGTCACGGCGAACGCCATTGGTCGTTGTCGTGTTGTTCGCGAACCGTACGTCAGCGTCATAGGAGTCACTCACGATGACGATGCACGCACCTGAACGGCGTGAGCTCTTGGCAGCCGCGAGGCCGCGCTCTACCACCTCGTCTGCCGCGGCCAGTCGGAGATCGCTCATGACCTGCCCGCCTCGCTTCTCGTGTTCAAGATGCTCACCCCGTCAAAGACCGCAACCGGGCAGCCGTGGCTCACCGGCGCGGTCTGGCCAGGCTGGCCTTTGCCACAGTTGACCGCACCACCGAGCAGGTACGTCTGCGAGCCGCCTAATCGTGAGAGCGAGCCCCAGAACTCCGTCGTCGTTGCCTGGTACGCGACGTCGCGGACCTGGCCGGCCAGTTTGCCGTGCTCGATCAAGAAGAACCGCTGCCCGGTGAACTGGAAGTTGTAGCGCTGCATATCGATCGACCAGCTCTTGTCGCCGACGACGTAAATGCCGTGCTCGACGCCGGAGATCAGCTCGTCAAGGCCAGGACCATCCCCTGGTGCGGCTTCAAGTGAGACGTTCGCCATCCGCTGGATCGGCGTCATGAGCGGTGAGCTCGCATACGCGCATCCATTCGAACGCGCGAATCCAACCTCGGCGGCGATCTTCCTGTCGAGCTGGTAGCCAACGAGCACGCCGTCGCGGACGATGTCGAAGGACTGCGCGGCGACGCCTTCGTCGTCGATCCCGATGCTCGCCATGCCAAAAGGCGTCGTCCGGTCGCCCGTCACGTTCATGATCTCTGAGCCGTAACGAAGCGACCCGAGCTGATCGAAGGTGGCAAAGGAGGTTCCCGCGTACGCTGCCTCGTAGCCAAGTGCCCGATCGAGCTCGGTGGCGTGACCGATCGACTCATGAATCGTGAGCCACAAATTCGTCGGATCGACGATGAGGTCGTAGCGGCCAGGCGTGATGCTCTTCGCGCGCAACTTCTCGGCGAGATGACCGCCGAGCGCGGCCAACTCGGCGTCGAAGTCCCAACCCTCGCCGAGGAGGTACTCCCAGCCGCGACCAACTGGTGGCGCGACGGTCCGCATCGTCTCGAATCCCCCACCCGCTTGGTCGAGACTAAGTGCCTCAACGCTTGGATGCAGCCAAACTCGATGCTGACGCGCCGTCGTGCCGGAGAGATCTGCGTAGTACTTGTCCTCTGCGGTGGCGCTCACCGAGGCTTGGACATGGTCGATTCCCGCCTGAGCCGAAACCACCCCAGACCATGCCGCAAGCAGTGCCACCTTCTCGGCGAGGCTGACTCTGGTCGGGTCGATTCGCTCTCCCCCGTTCCAGGTCTGATCGCCGTGCACCGGCTCTGGCGCGAGCGCGATCGGAGCCGACGCGAGCGCTCCGGTTCGGCGTGCGGCGTCGACAGCGGTGTCGACAAGCGCGACGCAGGCATCGACGGAGAGGTCGACGGTGGCCGCAAAGCCGATCGCGCCGTCCTTTACCACCCGGAACGCGACACCTACCGCGGTGTCGTCTGCGGAGGTCTCGAGCGCACCGTCTCGTAGACCCACGTACTGGCGCCGGCGGCTCTCCACGCGGACCTCCGCGTTCGAAGCGCCAACCTCGCTCGCTCGCGCGAGAACAGCCTCGGCGATCGACTTTGACGCAATCGCGTCAAGGCCGCGTGGTTCCTCGGGCATCGGCACACCTCTTCGGGCTCAACTCGCATGCGCAACCTAGTGGAGCAGGCGAGCCAAACCCAATCGCTTCAGATGCGGCCTAGGGCAGTGTTGGCAACTCGACCTCGTGCTGGCGCGACCAGGTCTCGAACATCTCGGCGTACCTACCGCCTGCAGCTACGAGCTCAGCATGCGGGCCTACCTCAACGATGCGACCGTGGTCGACTACAACAATCCGATCTGCCCGCATGGCGGTCGTGAGACGGTGCGCGATCAAGATCGCCGTCCGCCCCTCGAGCAGCACGTCGAGTGCCGCCTCCACCTTCACCTCGGACTTCAGGTCGAGGTTCGATGTGGCCTCGTCCAAGACGAGCACTCGTGGACCGGCGAGGAATGCCCGCGCGAGGGCGAGGAGCTGGCGCTCGCCTGAAGCGAGCGACTGCCCGCGCTCGTGCACCGCCGTGTCGACGCCGTTCGGGAGGCGCTCCATCAAGTCTGCGAGCCCGACCGCGGTAATTGCCTCGTCTACCTCGGCGTCGGTGGCGTCGGGTCTGGCGAACGCGACGTTGTCACGGATCGTCCCGGTAAAGAGAAACGGTTCTTGGGGTACGACGCCGAGCTGGCGCCGAAGCGAGTTCATCGTCACGTCGCGAAGATCGTGCCCGTCGATCGTCACGCTGCCAGACGTCGGGTCGTAAAAGCGAGTCACAAGCTTGGCAATCGTCGATTTGCCAGCTCCGGTAGGCCCGACGAATGCGACCGACTCCCCTGCGCTGATCTTGATGTTCACGTCACGAAGCACCGGGTCCGCCGGGTCGTAGCCGAACTCCACGTCGCGCAGCTCGATCGCGCCCTCGATCGGCGGCAGCTCGTAGGCGTCCTCCTTCTCAAAGACCGCAGGCTGGGTGTCGAGCAGCGTGCGCAGCTTGGTGACTGCCGCCTGACCTTGCTGGTAGGTGTTGTAGAGCTGGACCAGCTGCTGGATCGGCTGGAAGAACGAGCCGAGGTACAAGATGAACGCGGTCAACTGACCGATGGTGAGCTCTGGGTTGGCCTCTAGGTGGCCGTGGTGCAACGAGTGCAGCACCATCGTGCCGCCGATCAGCAACAACGAGACCTGGCCCATGAGGCCGATGAAGTCACTCGCCGTCGAGTAATTCGCCGTCACCTTGGCGGTGATGAAGTTGGCGTCGCGGTAGCGGCCGAGCACGTTTCGGTGGTGGATGACGTTGTTGCGCTGGCGGTTGTACGAAGCCACGATCCGAACACCAGAGAGGCTCTCGGCTATATCGGAGATGACACCAGCGAGGGTGTCACGAACCTTCAGGTAGGCACGTTCTGACGCGCTCCTGAACCACAGCGACGAGATCACGAGAGCGGGCATGACGATCGCGATCGTGATCAGGGCGAGCAGCCAGTTATACGTAAACAGGATCGTCGTCACGAGGATCATGGTCAGACCCTGGATCGCGAACTGTGCCAGTCCGTCTTGGAGGAGCTGCTGGAGCACCTCGATGTCGCTCGTCATCCTGGTCATGACGACACCGGCCTTCTCGTCGGTGAAGTAGTCGAGCGAGAGCCGCTGGATGTGGGTGAACACCCGGATGCGGAGGTCGTTCATCACCTGCGCGGCGAGCTTGCCGGTGTTGCGGACCCTGGCGCGTTCGACAAATACCGTCAGGACCACCGAAACGATGTAGACGACGCCACAGATGACGATGACGCTCAGGTGCCGCTTTTCCACACCGTGGTCGATGCCGATCTGGGTGAGGTACGGCCCGGTCTGGAAGCCCACCGTCTCGATCGTCAAGAAGATGACCGACAACAGCGCTATCTTCCAGCGGTCCTTGATCATCGTCGTCAGCGTCAAGAGCCGATTGTCGGTGCTGCGCTGGGTGAAGACGGCATCGGGCTCGCCATGGTCGGGCTCGGTCTTCATCAACTTCGTGACGGACTCTTGCAGCTCAGGTGGAATCCCGGCAAAGGGTGCCCCACCTTGGGTGGCAGCGCCTGCACCGCCCCAGTTCCCCGCCGCGCCTCCGCCGCCTTGGCCGCCGCCGACGCCGCCGCCCCACATCGCTCCGCCGCCAAATCCCATGCCCATTACTTCGCTTCTCCTTCGGGCTCTTCTTCGACGACTTTGGCGAGCACCTCTGCGTAGCGGGGGTCGTTCGCCAACAGGTACTGGTGCGTCCCGGCGGCGATCACGTGGCCACCTTCTAACAACACGACCTGGTCCGCCAGGCTGATAGTGGCGAGCCGGTGGGCGATGATCATCGTCGTCCGGTTCACCATCAGCTCCTTTAGTGCATGGTGGATGCGCTGCTCGACCTGCACGTCGATGGCGCTCGTGGCGTCATCGAGCACCAGGATCGGCGGGTTGATCAACAATGTGCGGGCGATAGCCATGCGCTGACGCTGACCGCCAGAGAGCGTGTAACCCCGCTCGCCGACGATCGTGTCGTAGCCATCTGACATCCGCACGATGAACTCATCCGCGTCCGCAGCCTTGGCCGCCGCGACTACCTCTTCGATCGTGGCGTCTGGCTTGCCGTAGGCGATGTTGTCCCGGATGGAGACCGAGAACAAGAACGGCTCGTCGAAGACGAACCCGACATGTGCCCGCAGGCTCTCGAGGGTGTATTCGCGCACGTCCTTGCCGTCGATGTAGAGGTTGCCCTCGGACACGTCATAGGAGCGGTTGAGAAGCCGCCCGACGGTCGTCTTTCCAGACCCGGTCCGCCCGACAAGGGCAACTGTCTGACCTGGCTCGATGTGGAGATTGAAGTCCCGAAGCACCCGTGTGCCGTCTGAGTAGTCGAAACCGACGTGGTCGTATTTGATCTCACCCCTACACTCGACCATGTCGACGGCGCCTGGATGCGACACGATCTCTTGTTCTTGATCCAAGATCTCGTAGATCCGTTTCGCCGACGCCGAGGCGCGCTGGCCGTTCATGATCACCATCCCGAGCTGACGAAACGGCGGCTGGAAGATCAGCATGTAGGCCTGGAACGTAAAGAGCGTTCCAACGGCGAGATGTCCGTGCAGTACCAGGATTCCGCCGTAGAGCAAGATGACAGCTAGCCCGATGCGAGGCAGGTTCTCAAGCGTCGGCGCCCAGGTTCCTCTGATGTTGGCGTTCTCGATGTACGCCCACTGGAGGCGGTCCGCAGACTTTCCAAGCGCCGTGACCTCTTTCTGCTCAGCGGCGAAGGACTTCACGACTCGAACACCTGAGACGTTCTCCTCGACCAGCATCGCTACGTCGGCGAGTCGTGCCTGGATCAGCCAGGAGACTGGATACATCTGCTTTCGCATTGCGACACCGACAACGAAGGTGATCGGCAGCGATACCGCAGTGACGAGCGTGAGCGGCACGTTGTGGGCGAACATCTCGCCGAACGCGACCAAGATGACGCAGCACTGCACCATCACCGTCGGCGCCATAACGAGGTACTGCTGGACTGCTCGCACATCGGAGTTCGCCCGAGAGATCAGCTGGCCAACCGAGACACGGTCGTAGAACGGGAACGACAGCGACATGTAGTGCTCGTAGATGATGTGGCGAAGGTCGTACTCGAAGCTGTACGCCGTCGTCAGCAGGCAGCGCCGACCGATGTAGTTCGAGATCTCTCGTATCCCGATCGAGACGAAGATCAACGTCGCGAAGCCCATCAGAGGCTTGAGATCGGTGGTGTGCCCCTTTTGTGGCAGTGCCTGGCTCATCGCGTTACCGATCAACAGCGGGATCTGGACCTGGGCCAGGAGCGCGATGAACGACATCCCAAGCGAAAGCCCCCAGATGCCCTTGTGGGTCATGATCACCGGCCATGCCCTGCCCAACCAGCCCTTCGACTGATCCGGGTCGATCGTCGCGCGGGGCGGCGCGTACGGTGAGGTCTCAGCGACCGGCTCGAAGGGGTGCGCCTCGAGTTCTCGCATGATCTCGTCGTTGTCGTTGCCCAAAAGAATGCTCCGGGCGGTCATCGGGGGCTCACCTCGACTGGGCTCTCTCGAAGGGCAAGTCGACGAGCTCTGGCCTTCTCCAGTGCCTCAGCCCAGAGATCGAGCGCACTGAGCGCTATGCGAATCGACTCCTCGTTCTCGAGCTCGTCGGCAATTCCTTCGAGCCTCGCCGAAACGACCGCTTCTGCCTCAGCTAAGAGCGCCAACCCGATCGGGGTGAGCGCCAGTGAGACCCTTCTGCGATCTTCCTCGGAGTGCGTGCGCTCGATCGCCCCGCGGCTCACGAAACCGTCAACGACCGCCGTCACCGACGGTGCCGAGACCGCAAGCTTTCGTGCAAGCGACGTCGAGGCCTCATCGCCTTGGGCGAGCTGGAGCAGCATCCGGTACTGCGCGGTCGAGAGGTCGATCGTGGCCAAAGCGAGCTCGACGTTTCGCGCAAGACGCGTCGTCGTCCAGCCGATGGACCGGTAGTTCTGTTCGGTAATCACATAGTTAGGATAGCAAATGACTTTCGCCGTGCCGAGCCTGACCCGTTACCTGAGCAGTTCTACCTGGTCAGGATCACTATTTGTGCGCTCAGATGACCGTTCCTGCGCCGTCGTCAGCCACCACCACCGGGAGTCCTGAGCTCTCCCAGGCACGCATTCCGCCCGCGAGATTGATCGTCGTTAGGCCCACCGTCGAGAGCGCCGCAGCCGCGCGCGCGGAACGCCCACCACCCCTACAGACACAGACGATGGTCTGATCTGAGGGAATCTCGCCGTAACGAGCCTCGAGATCACCAAGCGGTATGTGATGTGCCTCGGGGGCGTGACCCGCCTCCCACTCATCTGGCTCGCGGACGTCGAGGAGGTACGCACCACCAGCGATCAACGACGCTGCTTCTTCTGGATCGACCTCTTCGAGTTCGTCACCTTGCTCCGACATCTCGTGCCCCTTTGCTCGTGTCGAAGATACCGCTTCGATCAAAGCGGTAGCCAGTGCGACGTCTGCCTCGCCGTCGAGCATCATGGAGGCATGCCGAGCCAGCCCTCGCCGCGCCAGGTGAGCAAGCACGGATCGTCGCGTGCCTCGCTCGCCTCGAGCTTCGTTCGGCACAGCGCGTCACTCTCGCGCCGCTTGCACCTTGGCTCAGGATCGACGGTCGGCGGTCGCGTCGGGCTTGTGGTCGATCCGGATCTGCTCGTACACCTGAGCGCCGGAAAGCGCGTCCTGCTCGTGAGCGGAACGAACGGCAAGACCACGACAACTCGACTCGCTGCCACGGCGGCTTTAAAGCTCGGCCTGGTCGCCACATCTGGCGCCGGGGCGAACATGGACGCCGGGCTGATATCTGCGCTGGCGTCAACACCTACTGCGCGCCTTGCGGTGCTCGAGGTCGACGAGGCACACCTACCTCGAGCACTTCGCGCAACAGATGCCGAAGTCGTAGTGCTGTTGAACCTGAGCCGCGATCAACTCGACCGGACGAGCGAGGTCCGCATGCTCGCCCAACGGTGGCGAGACGCGCTTCGAAGCACCAGCGCTCACGTCATCGCCAACTCCGACGACCCGCTCGTCACCTGGGCAGCGGGGGTCGCAGCCGACGTCACCTGGGTCGCTGCCGGCGGAGATTGGCACGAGGACGCCTATCACTGCCCGGCGTGTGACGCGCGCATCACCTTCGCCGCCTCTTCGAGTGGGGAGGGATGGGCCTGCACCTGTGGACTACGACGCCCGCCGTCTGAGTTCGCACTGATCGGAAGCGATCTCGTGAGCGATCGGACCGGTCCCCTGCCGATCGCCCTTTCGATCCCTGGGCGCTTCAACCTGGCGAATGCCGCGATGGCAGCGATCGGCACCGCCTACCTCGGTGGCACGATCGAAGAGGCGCTTGCGGAGATGGGCAACGTCACCGAGATAGGCGGCAGATTCTCCGAGCATCGAGTCAATGGCCGGTCCGGCACCTTGATGCTGGCGAAGAATCCCGCAGGGTGGGCTGAGCTCATCGATCTCGTGGCGCCTGGCACGTCGCCGATCGTCATCGGAATCAACGCACGGCTGGCAGACGGTCACGACCCGTCCTGGCTCTGGGACGTCCCCTTCGAACGACTCTCCGGTCACCTGGTCGCCGCGACCGGCGACCGGCGAAGCGACCTCGCGGTCCGACTCCTGCACGCAAGCGTCGAGCATCTCGTCCTTGACGACCCGCTCGAAGCACTGGCGAGTGTCGGCTCGGGAGCAATCGAGTTCATCGGCAACTACACCGCGTTCCAAGACGTACGCGCAGCGATCCGCCACGGCCACCGGGCCGACTCCGTGGCGCTCGCACCTTCAAGAAATGTGCGCGCCCGAACCGTGAACTCAACGAGCACCGAGAGCTTGCTCAAAATCGTGGTCGTACACCCTGATCTGCTCGGAACCTACGGCGACGGCGGCAACGGCCTCGTGCTCGCCAACCGGGCACGATGGCGAGGCATCGCCGTCGAGCTCATCTACGCCCCCTCGGACGCGCCACTCCCCCGAGACGGCGACATCTACTGTCTCGGCGGCGGCGAAGACGGTCCCCAGGTACGCGCCGCGGATCGTCTCGGTGACGGATCACTCGCCGAGGCGCTTCGCCGCGGCGCGACCATCCTCGCCGTCTGTGCCGGCTACCAGATCCTCGGGAACTCCTTCCCCGGCCCGGACGGCAACGCCACACCTGGGCTCGGTCTGTTGGACGTGACGACCTCTCGGGGGAGCCCACGGGCGGTAGGTGACGTCATCGTCCGCGACGAGCATGGACGAGTGGCTACCGGCTTTGAGAATCACGCCGGCCGAACCTCGAGAGGGGCTGGAATCGAGTCACTCGGATCCGTCTCGCCTGGCGTCGGCAATGGTGAGGGCACCGACGGTGCGCGCGCTGGCCGCATCCTCGGCACCTATCTGCACGGTCCCGTACTCGCTAGAAACCCCTGGCTCGCCGACGACCTTCTGCGCGCAGTGATCGGAGGCGATCTCGCTCCGCTCGACGACGAAGAGGAGGAACTCCTTACCCGAGAACGCATCGCTGCCACCACATCTGGACGCGGGCCGGCCGGCGAGATGCGCCGCCGACTTCTCCGCCAGGGCGTCCGAGCATTAGTCTCGAGAAAATGACGAACGTCGCCGCTCACGCGCACCTCGAGCAGGCCTCCAGGTTCTCTGACGTCACCGACACCTTGAAGGCCTACGTCGCCCTCACCAAGCCCCGCATCATCGAACTGCTACTCGTAACGACGGTGCCAACCATGTTCGTCGCTTCGAGGCACCTCCCCTCCCTCGGCCTGATAGCGCTGACCCTCGTCGGAGGCACGCTCGCTGCGGGCGGTGCGAATGCGATCAACATGGTCTACGACCGCGACATCGACGCCGTCATGGACCGCACGAAGAACCGACCGCTCGTCACGGGAAAGATGTCCCCGGCAGCCGCTCTCGTCTTCGCCTTGACCCTCGAGCTCGGCGCGTTCGCGGTGCTCGCGCTGACCGTCAATCTGTTATCGGCGGTGCTCGCGGTCTCAGCCACGGCCTTTTACGTACTCGTGTACACGATGTGGCTAAAGCGCAGCTCGGTGCAGAACATCGTGATCGGCGGCGCCGCAGGCGCGGTACCGGTCCTCGTCGGCTGGTCCTCGGTGACCGACCGCCTCTCGGTCGCCCCGTTCATTCTCTTCGGTGTCATCTTCTTGTGGACACCGCCGCACTTTTGGGCGCTAGCTGTCCGCTACCGCGAGGACTACGCGGCTGCCAACATTCCGATGCTGCCAGTGGTCGCCGACATGACCAAGGTCGCCCGCGAGATCATCGCCTACGCCGTTGCGACCGCGCTCTTGTCCTTGACCTTCGGTCCGGTGGCGCACCTCAACTGGGGCTATGACATCTCAGCGTTCGTGCTCGGCGCACTCTTTTGCTCAAAGGCGATAGCGCTTGGACGACATCCCGACGCCAAACACGCGATGCGCCTTTTTGGGTACTCCATCTCCTACCTCACGATGCTGTTCATGGCGATGGGCATCGACGCCATCGTCCAGCACCCGTAACTGCCCCAACTCGCCACTGAGTTCTCGCGACTTCGCCGCCGATCCCTGGCGAGGTCGCGGTCGCGGCGTTGCACCTCTGTCGCAGGTGGGCGCTTAGCCCTTGATGAACGCGCGCACCGATTCGGCCACGAGTTGCACCGCGATCGCAGACAGCAACAGGCCGAAGATTCGCGTCATCAGATGGATGCCACCTGGGCGAAGCACTCTGAGCAAGGACAACGAGAAGTGAAGGGCGAGCCAGACAAGCATCAAGACGGCGACGAGCGCGAGCGCGATGGCGGACGCGTCGTGGAAGCCATGCGCTTGGCGAACGTAGACGATCGTCGCGGCTATGGCACCAGGTCCAGCGATCAGCGGTGTCCCGAGTGGGACGAGCGCGACGTTGACGTCGTCGCGGCCTTCGGGATCGTCCGTCCTGCCGGTCAAGAGCTCGAGAGCGACCAACAACAGCAGTAGCCCGCCTGAGCCCTGGATCGCGGCGATGGAGATCCCGAGCGAAGAGAGGATCTGCTGGCCAAAGAGCGCGAACGCCCCAATGACGCCGCCTGCCACGTAGACGGCCTGTCGAGCTAGGCGTCGGCGCGCCTTCGCGTCGCGGGTCCCCGCCAAGCCGAGGAAGATCGGCGCGTTGCCGAGGGGGTCCATGATCACCACGAGCGTGACGAAGACCTGGACGAAGAATCTGCCATCGATGAGCTTGCTCATCGGCAAAAGATGTAGCCCGGCGAGCAACGCGGACGACACGAAGAGGATTCGCTTCGGTAGCGCCTCGTGCGACGCAAAACCTCGATCACGTGCGCACCTTAGAGGGCGCGCGAACAGGAGATCTGCAGCTTCAGCTGTTAACCCCGCGGTGCAACCGGCGTGCTGTGACCGCGACACCGCGGTATAGGGTCAACCAAGCCGGATTGCGGCCCTAGGTAGGGAGCATGCGTGAAGAAGTACCGCAACTACTGGGCATATTCCGCCGGCTGCTTTCTAGTGTGGGGAGTGATCCTGGCTGTTCGTGAAGCCATCTGGGGGAAGTCCTCCACCACCCATGACGTCGTTCTAGTCTTCGCCGGCTGGTGCATCGCGTGGGTTTCGACCACCATCGCCAGGTTCGTCTACCCACCTCCCAAGCGCTGGCTCCAGTCAGGTACTCCCACTCGCTGATTCCGAGCAACGCTTCATTTGGTGTTGGTATCAGGTTTACGGAAGTTGACGCGCAAACAGAACTCCGAGCGGCGTCTCCCAGTTGTGCCGATGTATCCGCTCATTCTCGTTGGGTCAGCGCGAGGTCGAAAGGTGCCACCAACAGGCCCACCTGCCAGGACCTCTGTCGCCGCGGCCGCGCTCACGGTGGCGCGGGCGGCGCGGCTCCAACCGAACTGCTCAGGCGATCCCTGTCTGACAGCGGACACCGGTGCCGCCGCGGCCGCAGTAGCCGTACGGGTTCGTTGCCAGATACTGCTGGTGATAGTCCTCGGCGTAGTAGAACGCGCCAAGCGGTGCGATCTCGGTGACCACGGGCCCGTAGCCCTTACCTGCGAGCGCCTCGCCGTATCGGCCCAGCACCTCGCGAGCGGTGCTCTCGTGCTCAGTTGAGGTGGTCAAGATGATCGAGCGGTACTGCGTGCCGATGTCGCCGCCTTGGCGCATGTGCTGGGTAGGGTCGTGATCCTCGAAGAACTTCGCCAGCAACGACGCGTAGCTCACAACGGCTGGGTCAAAGATCACCAGCACGACTTCCGCATGGCCGGTCCGGGCGCTGCAAACCTCCCGGTAGGTCGGGTTCTCGGTGTAGCCGCCTGCGTAGCCGACCGCGGTGGTAAATACGCCGTGCGTCTCCCAAAACACTCGCTCCCCGCCCCAAAAGCAGCCGACCCCAAAGACAGCGGTCTCCAACCAGTCGGGAAACGGTGGCACCATCGGCGTGCCGAGCACGACGTGGCGTGCCGCGACCGGCATCGGCGTGGCTCTTCCAGGGAGCGCCTCTTCTGGTGTGACCATCGTCATCTTCGGGCGCTCGGAGCCGAACACCGAAGCAAGACCGCGACCAAGCGCCGCCGTGTGGCGCAGCAGTGCGCCTACTGGCGAGTCCGTCTCAGTTTCCCGAGGCACCAGGTCCGCTTCGATCCCAGTCCGGATCGAGCTGACGAAGAAACAGTGCGCAACGGTCCTCTTCATCCTCCTCGCCGATCGCGCCGGCGAAACGTCGAAGCGCGTCGAGTGCCGAGAGAAAGCCGCGATTGCTCGGGTGGCGCCACCGGACGTATCCGGTGCCGTGCCAACCCGACCCTCGAAGCGTGTCGAGACCTCGGTGGTAGCCGACTCTGGCATAGGCGTAGGACTCGATCGGATCGCGGCCGAGCGAGGCAAGGGCGGGCCACACCGCTATGTAGCGCGGGTGATGCGCGGCGATGTCGGCGATCGCATCACGTCGCTCGTCTAGTGGGAGCTCGAGTGCCCGAGAGAACTCTGTTGCCCACTCATCTGGGACATCTGGAAGCACCGTCTCTGGTAGCCCACTTGAGAGTGTGACAGGGGATTCGTCGACCATCTCCTCATCCTTGCCGACGAATCAGCCGCAGTCATCTTTTAGGTAGTTGTTCGTTACAAGTAACCACCTGGAAGATACACTCGGCCGGTGCTCCCGAACGACCAGGACGAAGATCTCCAACCTCAGCGCGTGAGCTGTGCGTCAGAGTTCGAATCAGTGGAGCAGGCCTTGACGCGACTCGTCCGCCTCTCGGACGCCCGCCGTACCTCGAGCCCCGCACAGACGCCGAGGAACCGCCTTGACCGGGCGGCCTATGCGCTGCTCACCCGCCTCGAGGAGTGTCCTGCAACGCGACTCACCGAGCTCGCCGCACTGATGGAGATCGACCTCTCGACCGCTAGCCGGCAGGTCCGAAGCCTCCAGGACCGGGGCCTGATCTCGCGCGTCGAAGACCCACATGACCAGCGAACCGCGCGGCTCGAGCTGACCGAGCAAGGTCGGGAGATGGTCGTTGCAGCGCGCGTACTTCGTGTCGGCCGGATAGCGTCGCGCCTTTCGAAGTGGCAACAACGAGACATCGAAGAGCTCGCTCGACTGCTCTCTGACCTCGTCTCAAGCTTCACCGACCAGCCCCAGCTCGAGCCGGTCGCTTCGCCGATTCCGCTCTCGGCCCGAAGGAACACACAACTAAGGAGCACACAACTAAGGAGCACACAACTAAGCAGCACACAACGGTGACGACCACCGAGGCGCGACCAGACACGCCACTCCTTGGAGACGACGACCGGCCCCGTCTCACGCATCGCCAGATCCAGATCATCTACAGCGGCTTGATGCTCGGCATGATGCTCGCCGCGCTCGACCAGACGATCGTTGCGACGGCACTACCTACCATCGTCGGCGACCTCGGGGGCCTCAACCACCTCTCCTGGGTGGTCACCGCGTATCTGCTCGCGTCGACGAGCTCGACGCCGCTTTACGGCAAGCTCGGCGACCTCTTCGGCAGGAAGATCGTCTTCCAGACCGCGATCTGCATCTTCTTGGTCGGCTCGATGCTGTCGGGCATCTCGCAGTCGATGACCGAACTGATCTTGTGCCGAGCCATTCAGGGCCTCGGTGCAGGCGGGATCATGTCGCTCTCGATGGCGATCACCGGCGACATCTTGTCGCCTCGTGAGCGGGGCAAGTACCAGGCGTATGGGACGTCGGTGTTCTCGATCGCAAGCGTCGCAGGTCCTGCGATCGGCGGTCTGTTCACCCAGCACCTCTCGTGGCGCTGGTGCTTCTACGTCAACATCCCCCTCGGCATAATCGCCTTGATTGTGACCACTGTCGTGTTGCGGCTCCCCTTCCGACGCGTCGAGCACAAGATCGATTTCCTCGGCGCGGGACTGCTCGTAGGCGGTGTGACCGCGATTCTTCTCGGAACGGTCTGGGGAGGGTCGGAGTACTCCTGGACCTCATGGCAGATCTTCGCCGTCTTCGGTTCAGGGATCGGGTTGCTCGCGCTCTTTGTGGCGCAAGAAAAGCGTGCTGTCGAGCCGATCTTGCCGCTTCGACTCTTTGGTAACTCCGTATTTCGGACAACGAGTGCCGCTGGATTCCTCATCGGCATGGCGCTATTTGGGACCACCGTCTATTTACCCCTGTTCCTCCAACTCGTCACCGGGGCAGGCCCGACGCTCTCTGGACTGCTGCTCGTTCCCCAGATGGTCGGCGTCATGGGCGGTGGCGTCTTCGTCGGACGCGCCGTCGCGAGGACGGGCAAATACAAGATCTACCCACTTATCGGCACGCTGTTCCTCCCGACGGGCATCTTCTTGTTGTCGCGTATGACGACGACGACACCGCACCTGTACTCGTCGTTGTTCATGTTGATCACCGGGCTCGGGATCGGCATGGTGATGCCGGTGACGCTGACCGCGGTGCAAAACGCGGTGCCGCAGTCCGACCTCGGCGTCGCTACGAGCTCGAGCGTCTTTTTCCGCTCGATGGGGGCGGCGTTCGGAGTAGCGGTGTTCGGCGCGGTCATGAACGCAAGGCTTCGCTACTGGTTCCCGATTTTCGTGCACTCGACTGGACACCTGAAGATCTCGGTGACCTCGGTCGCCTTTAGCCCTGCTGCTGTCTACAAGCTGCCCCTCCCGATCCGGGACGGGATCATCCAGGCCTTTGGCCACTCGCTGCATGTCGTATTCCTCTGCGCTGCCCCGGTCGCGCTGCTCACCTTCCCGATCATGTTGCTCTTAAAGCAGCTCCCACTTCGCTCGAATGCCTACGTCGGCTCGACCGCGGCGATGGCGGAGGGCGCGGCGGAGGTGCTCGCCGAACAAGTGGCGACGGGTCACGACAACGCGAGCGACTTGAACGGCAAAGACGGTGGTGTGATCGGGCACGATGATGCCGGTTCCCTTACCCGAGGCAGCGGTTGACCCAACCCAGGTCGTTACGAGCTCACTGACCGAAGCGACGCTCGCGACGTGCGTAGTCACGAAGTGCACGGAGGAAGTCGACGCGCCTGAATGCGGGCCAGTACGGATCGACGAAGACGCACTCCGCATAAGCCGCTTGCCACAACAAGAAGCCGGAGAGCCGCGACTCGCCACTCGTTCGGATAACGAGATCAGGGTCTGGCAGGTCCGAGGAGTAGAGATGCGCCGAGATGCCGGCGGTATCGATGCGCTCCGCCATGCCCTCTGCACCCACACCTGCTGCGGCGAGATCGGTCACGAGCGAGCGGGTGGCGTCGACGATCTCTTGGCGCCCCCCGTAACCGAGGGCGAGGTTGACGCGAAAGCCCGTGCCAAGGGCGTGCTGCTCCGCCGTCTTGGCGGCTGCAACGAGCGAAGACGGCAGTAGGTCGAGGCTGCCGATGGCCTGGAAGGAGAAGTTGAGTCGCTCCGAGAGCCGTGGGATCTCGTCTAACAGCTCGATCAACACGGCGTAGTACGGGTCGAGCTCCTCAGCTGGGCGCCGCAGATTGTCCGTCGAGAGCACCCACGCCGTGATAGCTGGAATCTCTAAGTGCTGGCACCATCCAAGGAACTCCTGGAGCTTGGCCATTCCGATCCGGTAGCTGTCCTGGTAATCGCTGTATCCCTCGGCGCGGGCGAATCGTCGATGACCGTCCAAGATGACGCCGACGTGTTTGGGCAGCGCGTCTCGGTCGAGACTGCGCTGGATGTGACGCTCATAGAGCGAATAGAGCGGCGCGCTCCAACTCATATCGCCTCCCGCTCACCTGCAGACGTCGACCTTGACGCGAGAAGGCTACCTAGCCGGACGGTGTTTCGGAGGTCGGGAGCACTCCGTCGGCCTTCGCTCTCGACGCGTCGCGAGCAACGCGAACCTCGGCAAAGAACGCGCCAAGTTCTGGCAGTTGATAGCGCGCCTGGAGCCCAGAAGGATTCGGCAGCACGAAGACCGTCGCGCCGCCGAAGGGCTCGGGCTGCCTGCCGAGTTGTGCCCGCTTGTCTGCGGCGCTTCGCCACGCACCGAGGCCGAGCACCGCCAGCACCGCCGGGCCTACCTGTGAGACCTTCTCTCGTAAGAGCTCCACACCTTCTGCGAGCTCTGCGTTCGAGACCTCCTTGGCAGTAGCAGTGACGCG
This sequence comes from Acidimicrobiales bacterium, assembly GCA_036510575.1. Taxonomy (GTDB): domain Bacteria; phylum Actinomycetota; class Acidimicrobiia; order Acidimicrobiales; family Bog-793; genus DATCDR01. The sequence continues at coordinate 17,386 of DATCDR010000094.1, forward strand.
AGCGACGAGATTGGTGATGCCGATTCCGTATCCGAGCAGCTCGCGTTCCTCGGCAGGCTCGAGCACTCGGTCGACCAGGCCACCGAGGGCTAGCGCCTTCCAGAAACGATTGCCGGGGCGGGCGAAGTGATGTCCGGTGAGCCCGGAGGTAAGGCCTGGATTGATCCCGCAAAAGAGCACCGAGGTGTCTTTTCCGAGGATGTCGGGCACGAGCCCGTAGACCAGTTCCTCCGGTGCGGCCAGGGACGCGGTCGCCGACGGCAGTGGCGGCACCTTTTTCGGCATCGGTGTCACGGCTCGGCAGCGAGGCGCTTCGCGAACCAGAACGAGGCGTAGGGATTGTCGTTGTACGGCGCGACCTCGACAAAGCCGCTCGCCCGATAGAGCGCCACCGCCTCGGCGAGCACCGCGCTCGTATCCAAGCGCAGCTCGAGCGCACCAAGGTCGCGCGCCCGTTCCTCGAGCGCGCCGAGCAGGGCTCGCGCGTAGCCTCGCCCACGATGGGTCGGCGCTATCCACATCCGCTTGACCTCGTAAGCGCTCGATCCGAGATTCTTCAGGCCGCCACAGCCAATGCCCTCGCCGTCCGCGTCGAACACCACCAGGAACTCGCCTGCGGGCGGCGTGAGGTCCTCTGGCGAAGCTGGCACCGAACGCGCCGGATCGAAGCCTTCGGGAAGCCGGTTTGCTACCTCTTCGACGAAACTCGCGAGCAGTCGAGTAGCCAGCGCGCTCGTAGCCGGCTCAGCACGAATCTCCATCTTCGATGACGAGGTAAGGCCTCGCGCCAGCGCCGCGGACGACCGCGGTCGAGTTACTGCCAGCGGATGAAGGCCCAGCCTCCGCCCGTACCCGCCTCGGTCCGGTATACCGGTACGTAGTCAACAACCTCGGCTTTGAGGTCCGTGTCCGAGACGGCGCCGCCTACAGCTACCCAGTTCAACGACTCAGAGGTCGCAGAGTAGAGGCGGTGACGAGGAAGGTTGCGAAGCGTCTCCTCGTCCTTGGTCTCGAGCGCGGCGATCAGGCTACGGTCGAACTCCTCGTCGACGACGAAGTGACTAAGGCCACCTGACGCGATCACCGCGACGCGGACGTCTTCTGGCCACGCTTCAACGGCGCGGGCGATGTACCTGCCGAGGTCATAGGACCTGCTCGGTCGGACCTGGTTCGGCGGGTAGCAGGTGTTCTGGAAGACCGGCAGGATCGGGCCGGGCTTGTTGTCGAAAAGTCGCTTGACGACAAATGAGAAGCCGTGCGGCAGGCCCTGTGGCCGGGGCTCGGTCACTCGAGTGGAGTCGAGCTCGCCATCTGGAGTCGGGTAGCGGCGGGCGACCTTGCCCCCGTAGAGCTCCTCGGTGTAGGCCATGTGCGAGATGTCGAAGTCGTGGTCCATCAGGTACTCGATGACGTGACGGCCAAAGCGACTCGGCACGGGAACGTCGAGTGCGACGTCGCCGTAGCCAGCCGACATGTACTTCAAGATCTCGGAGGCATCCTCTGGAAGCGGCCGAGGCATCACCGGGACCGAGTCGCCCCAAAAGATCGAGAACGCAGGCATGTTGCCTTCGAAGAACCACTCGTCTTGATCGTCGCTGATGATGATCGTGATGTCGGGCTTGGCCTCAGCGAGGGTGTCACGAAGCGTGTCGAGCGCGATCTGGCAACGCGCGAACTGCGCCTTGAAGGTCTCCTCGTCGCCGAGTCGATCCTGAATGGACTTCGGCACGTAGCGCTCGACTGCGTCCGCGAAGGGCATCGAGACCCCGTCGGGAGGAAAGACCAGCTCAGGGTTGCGTCGGTCACCGTTCGCGTAGGTCTCCCAGAGCTCACCAGGTATCGAGAGCAGCGGTGTGTGCGACGTTCCAATACCAAGGACGATGCGTGCCATTCCAACCCCCAAAGTGGTCGCGTTGCCAAAAGGCGGCGAGCTTCTCGCCACCTCCAAAGCATACGCCGCGGCGGACTGAAGGCGGGACTGAAGACAACCTCGGCGCCGCCGAGGTTGGTGCCAGCAGGTCGACGTGATCCCGACTTGGCCCAGCTATTAGGGTGCACTGACCATATCCGGGGTACCCGGAGTTTCACGAGGAGATCAGATGGCAGAGAGTTCCAAGCCCGTCGCGCGAGCAGAGACCGTCGGGAGCCTGCTGCAGCCCGACGCGCTGCTCGAAGCACGAAAGAGCGGTGACGAGGCTGCCCGTCGCACGGCCGAAGACGTCGCCGTGGACGCCGCTATCGAGCTGCAAGAAGGTGTCGGCCTCGACGTCATCACCGACGGCGAGATGCGTCGCACCAGCTGGGCGGACACCACGAGCTTCATCAACGGACTCGAGCGCCGAAAGGGCCTCCGCTCGTATCCAACGAGTGCGAAGGCAAACAACCCCGAGGGCGAGTTCGCCGTCGTGGTCAACAAGATCTCGCTCAAGCCCGACCGCCACGTCGCCGAGGAGTACCCGTACCTGAAGGCCCGCGCGAAGTCGCGGACCAAGTACACGATGGCGGCGCCGAGCTACCACCGTCGCTACTGGTCCGACGGCGCGTCGACGGTGGCGTACGAGAACTGCGAGGCCTTCCTCACCGACGTCCGAGACTGGCTCCGAGACGTGGCTACCTGGCTCGTCGCGCAGGGCTGTGACTACATCCAACTCGACGCCCCAAACTACGGCTCGCTTTGTGACCCCGAGACCAGGGCGTGGCACGAAAGCGTCGGCCACGACGTGGACAAGGAGATCGCCTTCGACGCCGCGCTCGACAGCTCGGTCTTCGAGGGAGTTCCGGCGAACGTGACGCGCGCACTGCACATCTGTCGAGGCAACCAGCCGGGCGGCACCTGGCACTCATCTGGCGGCTACGGCGTGCTCGCCGATGCGATGTTCCCGAACCTCGAGATGGACGCGCTGCTCCTCGAGTACGACTCGGATCGGGCGGGAGACTTCGCGCCACTTGCGAAGATCAAGCCAGGACAAGTCGCCGTGCTCGGTCTGTTGACCACCAAGGAGGCTCCACTCGAATCTCGTGCCTCCGTCGAGGCACGACTCGAGGAAGCGGCCGGCATCAAGCCACTCCAGGAGCTTGCGCTCTCCACCCAGTGCGGATTCGCATCAGCGCAGAATGCGCCGATGACCATCGACGAGGAGATCGCCAAGCTGAACCTCGTCTCAGGAGTCGCGCACTCGATCTGGGGCTAACAACTGAGCGTCAGGGGCCCTCGCACGCTAGCGATGAACGAGAACGGCATCACGCCAGCCTCGAAGCGAGCTCAGCGTCGCGAGGGCCTCTGCGTCTTTGCACATCTGGCGGGTGATGACCCGCTCGGTCAGTCGACCCTCCTCGAGGAGTCGACCCCGCTCGACTCCTGGCAAGAGACCGCGCGAAAGCGCCGGCGTTAACCACTCCTCGCCGATCCGAACGGCAAGATTCGCGCGACTCGTCTCGGTGACCTGGTCTGCCTCGTTGACCAAGATGACGTCGTCAGCCTCCATGTAGCGTCGCCGCGCGCTGTCATAGCGCTCCCGCGCCGTCGTCTTGTGAAAGAGCCGCACCTCTCGCGAGTCGACCGCGACCGTGTCGATGGCGAGGCGTACCGGCTCTTCGACATCCTCGCCAAGAACCTCGGCCTCGTAGGTGAGCTCGCCAGATCGAGCGAGCGACAGCCGCACTCTGGCGAGTGGCGGATTCGATTGCCGAGCACTCGCCAACAGCTGCTCGGCCAAAGCGAGATCGAACGGGATCCCGAGGAAACCGGCCGATTCACCGAGGCGTCGAAGATGGCGTGGGCCGTTCACATAGCCGAGTGACGCCTCGTAGCGGAGCGTCTCAAAGAGCCCGAACTCCGGTGGTGCGAACGTCAACACCTCGGTCTTGGCGGCGACCTCGTCCCACTCGGCGCCCGCATCGGAGTCGAACGTGATCCCGCCGCCCGCCCCATAGGTCGCGACGCCGCTCGACAGATCAACGGTGGCCGTTCGAATCGCCACGGCGAACTTCGCGACAGGACCATGCTCTGAAGGAAAGACCGTGCCGATGGCGCCGCAGTACAGCCCCCTCGGCGACTGTTCGAGTTCGGCGATGATCCGCATCGTGGACGCCTTCGGCGCTCCGGTTACCGAGCCACAGGGAAAGAGTGCCCGAAACACCTCGACGAGCCCAGCCCCTTCGGAAAGGCGTGCCGAGACACGCGAGGTGACCTGCCAGATAGTCGGGTAGCGCTCGAGCTTGAACAGGTCGGTGACGACGACCGAGCCGTAGGTCGCAACCCTGCCGAGGTCGTTTCGAACGAGGTCGACGATCATCAGATTCTCAGCCTGTTCCTTCGCCGAGCGCGTCAGCGCCTCCGCCGCCGCCTGATCCTCGGCGAGATAGCGTCCACGCCGGGCGGTCCCTTTCATCGGCACGGTGGTGACCACACCATCTGCGATTTCGAAGAAGCACTCCGGAGAGGCACTCGCTACGGCCCACCGAGGGGTAGCGATGAAGGCGTTGTAGGCCCCGCGTTGCGCGATGGCGAGTTGTTGGTAGAGCTCGAAGGCGTCGACGTCGATCTCTTAGGAGAACCGCTCGGTCAAGTTGACCTGATAGGTCCAGCCTGCACGGATCTGCTCCTTGATGCTTGCGACCGCAGCACGGTGCGAGCGGGCATCTCCGAGGGGGGTCCAGCTGCCGCCTGGCCGATGGTCCGGCGCGGTGACTACCTCCACCTCGCGAGCAGCGGAGAAGACGCCGAACCACGCGAGCGGGATCGACGACGCTTGGTTTTCGCGAACCCGAAGTGCCTGATCAAAGCCAGGAGCAGCGTCGTAACTCACGAAGCCGGCAACGAAGCGCCCCTCGGACGCGGCGCGCTCGGCTCGCTCTATAAGAGCAGGAACCTCGAGCGCGACCGAGGTGGTGAGCTCCTCTAGG
>DATCDR010000095.1:0-34639 GCA_036510575.1 Acidimicrobiales bacterium
CGCCACAGCTACGCCACCCACCTGCTGGACAACGGAGCAGATCTTCGAGTGGTCCAGGAGCTGCTCGGGCACTCGAGCTTGAAGACGACCCAGATCTACACTCACGTCTCCAAGGAGCGACTCGTCGGCGTCTACCGTTCCGCGCACCCGAGGGCGTAGCCGGGGCCCGGTCGCTCCAGGGCGCGGTTTACCTCGGCGCTGCAATGCCACTGGTCAAGGGCGCTTTGTGAGCGTCGCAAGGATCAGCCGTGCGATGACCGCGTAGCCCCAGCTCGCTTCGCGTGCACGTCTTGGAGCTGGCAGTAGTAGGTGAGGGTGCAGACGTCGGCGACAGCGACTGGGAGAGTCCCATACGGCGGATCGCTCGTTGTCTCGGCAAGCGGCGTGTACGCACCAGTCGCTGCGGTCACGTCCACGAATCGAGCGTCGACGGCGAGGTAGCTCGCGCGGAGCGCGGGATTGAAGATGCGCAGAAATTCGGCAAGCGAGAGCGTCGCCGGCCTTTTTAGCGAAGGGCTACCCGACCGGTAGAGGCCGAGCAAGATGTCGGGATACGTGGTGCCGACGATCGGCACGCCAGAACCACCAGAACCACCAGAACCAGCAGCGCGACCGAGACCCGCGAGCAGCACGGCTAGGTTCTTCGCTGCGACTTTGTCGACACCGGTCGCGCACGAGATGGCGATCTGGGGCGCGCTGCAGGCGAGCAGGTCGTTACTGCCATTCGAGACGGTGATGAGCCCGGTCTCTCTGCGGTGCTCGGAGATGAACTGCTCAGCGGCAGCAGCCTGGGTTGTATATGCGATGCGAGAGAAGGACTCGGTGGTGACGCAGATGCGTGCACTGGGACAGTTCTGGGCAGCCGTCACCGCGTTCACAAGGTCATTGCCGTGTCGACATCGCCGCGTTGGCATCTGGATTGGTTGTCTCGATCGCCGACCGGTCGCGATTTAGCCGTGGTTTGCTACGATGAAGCGCCCGGACATCCCGGGTACGGGACTGAGTCGTTGCCCCGTCGCCACTCGTCACGATGCACCCACGGTCGCCTTCTGGGCGCGGCATCGTGATTGGAAGAACCGCTGGAGGATAACTAGATGGCTGATCAAGAGCCTGTCGTCACTATGAAACAGCTGCTCGAGGCAGGTGTGCACTTTGGGCACCAGACTCGCCGCTGGAACCCAAAGATGAAGCGCTTTCTCTACGGAGAGCGCAATGGCATCTACGTCATCGATCTGCACCAGACGTTGACGCGGATCGACAGCGCCTACACCTACGTACGAAACCTGGTCGCAGGTGGCGGCAACATTCTGTTCGTCGGCACGAAAAAGCAGACGCAGGATCCGATCGCTGAGTACGCGACCGGCTGCGGCATGCCGTACGTGAACGAGCGGTGGCTCGGCGGCATGCTCACCAACTTCGAGACGATGGCCGGGCGAGTCCGAAAGCTCGGCGAGCTCGAGGAGCAACGGCGCACCGGCGAGTTCGATGTAATGACGAAAAAGGAGGCGCTGCTGCTCAGCCGTGAGCTCGAGAAATTGCAGCGCAACCTCGGTGGCATCCGGAACCTGCACCGTCTGCCGGACGCGATCTTCGTGATCGACACGAAAAAGGAGCACATCGCCGTAACCGAGGCGAACAAGCTGGGCCTTCCCGTGATCGCGGTCGTCGACACCAACTGCGACCCTGACGTGATCGACTACGTCATCCCCGGCAACGACGACGCCATCCGCTCTGGACGGCTGATGTGCCGCATCATCTCCGACGCGGTCAATGAGGGTCGGCTGATGGCGAGCCGTCGTGCAGCGCACTCGCTTCGTCAGGCGGCACCCGAGGTGAAGAAGGTAGAAGAGCCCGTACGCATCCCCGCCGCAGTAGCGGCCGTTACTGAAGAGGACTGAGAAGAGAGATGGCAGAGTTCACAGCCAAGGACGTCGCGGCACTCCGGGCACGGACCGGTGCCGGCATCCTCGACTGCCGGAGAGCACTAATCGAGAACGACGGCGACATCGAGAAGTCGGTCGTCTGGCTCCGTGAGCAGGGCCTCTCTGGCGCGACACGCCGCGCGGACCGCGAGCGTGGCGAGGGCGCAGTCTCCGTCGTCGTCAACGACGGCAAGGGCGCCGTGGTGGCGCTCGAATGCGAGACGGACTTCGTCGCGAAGTCCGCCGAGTTCGTCCGCCTCGTCGATGACATCGCCGACAGCTTCGCCGCCTCTGGCGAGGAGGGAATCGCCGCGCACGAATCAGAGATCGACTCGCTCAAGCTCACCTTGAAGGAGAACATTGCACTCGGCGCGACCAAGCGCTTCGTTGCCGAAGATGGTGACGTGCTCGAGAGCTACCTGCACGTGCAAAACGGGCGTGGTGTGAACGGCGTCCTCGTCGAGCTCTCCGGTGGAAGCGCCGAACTGGCGCACGACATCGCCGTGCACATCGCCTTCGCCCGTCCCGAGTACTTGACCCGCGATGAGGTGCCGGCCGCAGTGGTCGCAGCCGAGCGGGAGACGATCGCCGCGATTTCTCGAAACGAAGGCAAGCCCGAGGCGCAGCTCGACAAGATCATCGAGGGCCGCCTGACCGGTTGGTACAAGGACCGGGTGCTGGTTGATCAGGCCTACGCCAGGGACGACAAGATGTCGATCTCCCAGGTACTTGGTGGTGCGACGGTCCGTCGCTTCGCGCAGGTCGTAGTCGGCGCCTGAGTGGAGGTCGCGATGAGCCTCGGCGACGTCGCTGCCGCACACAAGTCGGCACGCTGGCCGCGCGCGGTCTTGAAGATCTCCGGCGAGGCACTCGCCTCCCAGGCCTCTGACGAGACGATCGACGCGCCGACAGTCCGTCGAATCGCGAAAGAGATCGCCGAGACCATTACCGAGACCGGCGTCGAGCTGGCCGTGATGGTGGGTGGCGGGAACATCTGGCGAGGTCAGACCGGTGCAGGTGAGGGCATGGATCGCGCGGCCTCCGACACCATGGGGATGCTCGCCACGGTGATCAACGCTCTCGCGCTCCAAGACGCCATCGAGCGCGAGGGGCGGCCCACCCGCGTGATGTCGGCGCTTGCGATGTCAGAGGTCTGCGAGCCCTACATCCGCCGTCGGGCGATCCGCCACCTCGAGAAGGGCCGCGTCGTCATTTTCGCCGCAGGCATGGGTCAGCCGTTCTTCACCACCGATACCCCGGCTGCGCTTCGAGCCGTCGAGATCGAGGCGAGCGTGGTCTTAAAGGGCACGCACTCCGGTGTCGACGGCGTCTACTCAGCTGATCCGCGACTCCATCCTGAGGCATCGCTTTTCGACGCGGTCAGCTTCATGGACGTGATCACGAAGGACCTTCGCGTCATGGACCTCACCGCCATCACCTTTTGCCGGGACAACGCGCTCCCCGTACTGGTGTTCGACCTCATGACGCCCGGGAATATTCATCGTGCCCTCACCGGCGACCGTATAGGTACGCTGATCTCGTGAGCGACGAGACCCTGATCGAAATAGCGCTCGAGGAGACCCGCGACAAGATGGCTCGCGCGATCGAGCACATCAAGAACGAGTTCGCGACGGTTCGGACCGGAAGGGCGACGCCACAGCTCGTCGATCGCCTAAAGGTCGAGTACTTCGGCAGCGACGTGCCCCTGCAACAACTCGCCGGAGTCACGGTCTCTGAGGCGAGGGTGCTCGTCATCAACCCCTACGACAAGGGCGCGCTGAAAGCGATCGAGAAGGCCATCGTCTCCTCCGACCTCGGCGTGAACCCTTCGAACGATGGTGCCGTGATCCGGCTCTCGTTCCCGCCGCTTACCGAGGAGCGGCGAAAAGAGCTCGTAAAGGTCGTCCGTCAGCGCGCCGAGGATGGCAGGGTGGCGCTTCGAAATGTGCGGCGCCAGACCCGCCACGAGCTCGAGTCGCTCGAGCACGACAGCGAGATCTCCTCTGATGACCTCGAGTGGGCCGAAAAGGAGCTCGACGTGATCACCCAGCACGTCGTGGCAGAGGTCGATCGCCTACTTGGCCACAAAGAGCAGGAGCTCCTCGAGGTTTGACCGAGAACCCGATGGCGCGAGACGTTCATATCGACGACGCCGATCCGGTGGCGGACGAGCTGGACCGCCCGCCTCATCGACCAGAGCGCGCCACCTATGTCGACCCGACGCCAACCGGGATGCTTCGTATCGACGCGATCGCCGCGGGAGCCTTCGCAGCGCGCTCGGAAAGGACCGAGCTGCCAGATGCCGATGACCGCCTCGAAGAGGACGACTGCAGTATCACCGAGGTCGCAGAGTTCGAGCTCCCTGCATGGGTGGACCCGCCGACCGGGGCGGTGCCACGCGTGCTGCTCGAACAGTCCGACGTCGCCGGCACGACCAGTGAGCTCCTTCGGGGTCCGACGTGGCGTCAAGAGGCGGAGAGCTTTCTCGAGGACATCGACCTCTCCTTCTTGATCCCAGAAGATGGCCCCGATGACGCGATGGCGGGTCGGCTACTCGACCCAGAGGCGCCGTTCGCGTTCGTACTTGACGAGGACCGCGAGGTGGCGCCCGTCCTTCCTGAGCTCGAGGCGCTTGAGGTCGGCGATGAAGGCGCGTGGCATGAGCTTCTGACCCCTCCCCAGGTCGCGCCACGGACCAAGCGCCGTCACGGCGCGCATCGCGCGCGCTACGCCGCGCCGGCGACCCCTGCCGGTAAGCGCAACTTGTGGCGAGCGACCTTGACCGGGGTGATGCTCGCTGGGGTGGCCCTTGGCTGCTTCTTCGTCGGAGCGATCGCAACAGAGGTTCTCGTTGCAGTTGCCGCCACTGTTGCCGCGGGCGAGCTCTTCGCCGTCTTGCAGCGTGGCAGCTACCGTCCAGCTACGTGGGTCGGCCTTCTCGCCGTCCCGGCGATGACGGTCGGTGCCTATCTCCGTGGACCGCTCGGCATCATCGACGTGGTCGCGGTCACGTTCTTAGTACTCGGTGTGTGGTGCCTCTCGTCTAAAAGCGGCGACGAGGCGTTGATCAACTTTTCGGTGAGTTTCCTCGTCATCGGCTGGGTCGGAGGATGTGGTGCATTCGCAGCGCTCTTGCTATCGCCCGCCGCGCACCCACACGGACACGGCGTCGCCCTTATCGGCTGCACGATCGCGCTGGTCGTCGCGAACGACATCGGTGCCTACCTAGTCGGATCGAAGTTCGGCCGCCGGCATCTCGCCGCCAAGATCAGCCCAGGAAAGACAGTCGAAGGCCTGCTCGGCGGCACCGTGCTCAGCTTGATCGTCGCAGGCGCGCTCGTTTCACGGGTTCACCCGTTCACACTCGGCGTCGCTGTGCTGCTCGGTGTGGTCGTTTCGGCGCTCGCGCCCTGTGGCGACCTGCTCGAATCGAAGATCAAGCGTGACCTCGGTGTGAAGGACATGTCGAATCTGCTGCCGAGCCACGGCGGGTTGTTCGACCGGATCGACGCCACGCTCTTCGTGCTTCCCGCTGCCTACGTGCTCTTTGCGATCGCAAGGCTGCACTAGGCAATGCGTGCAGTCAGTCTCGTCGGTTCGACCGGCTCGATCGGAACCCAGGCCCTCGAGGTCATCGCTCGTGCCCCAGATGAGTTCCGAGTAGTCGCGCTGGCCGCCAACTCCTCGGTCACAGCCCTTGCCGAACAGGCGAATCTCTTCCGCCCGGACGTAGTCGGAATCGTCGATTCATCCCTCGCCGAGACACTGGCGTCGCTCGTGCCTAAGGGGACCGAGGTGATCAGCGGGCAGGGTGTTCTCGCTGCCCTCGCCGGAGTGGGTGACATCGTCTTGAACGCAGTCGTAGGCTTCGCGGGGCTCTCGGTGACCGTCGAGGCGTTGTCGTCTGGTCGACGCCTGGCGCTCGCGAACAAAGAGTCCCTCATCGCTGGCGCGCCGGTGGTGCAGCGCGCTCGGGCGACGCCCGGTGCCGAGATCGTGCCGGTGGACTCCGAGCACTGTGCTATCCACCAGTGCCTCGGCCTACACCGCCACGTGAGTGCCGAGAAGTTGAGCGGCCGCGGGCCGTCCCAGCCTGACGAGGTGTCGAGGCTGCTCGTCACAGCTAGTGGCGGGCCATTCCGGGGCAGAGCCCGCGAGGACCTGTGCTCGGTCACGATCGAAGAGGCGCTCGCGCATCCGACCTGGAAGATGGGGCCAAAGATCACGATTGACTCCTCGACGCTGATGAACAAAGGCCTGGAGGTGATCGAGGCGCACGAGCTCTTCGGGGTCGGCTACGACGAGATCGAGGTGGTCGTGCATCCGCAGTCGATCATCCACTCGATGGTCGAGTTCTGTGACGGGGCCACGATCGCACAGCTCTCCAATCCGGACATGCGCCTCCCGATCGGCTACGCCCTGTCCTACCCTGATCGCTTCAGCCAGCCCTACGGCGTCATCGATTGGCTCGCACTTCGCCAGCTCGACTTCGACGCCCCGGACATGAAGGCCTTTCGGTGTCTCGCCCTGGCGTATGCCGCGGGTCGAGAAGGCGGCGATACGCCGGCGTGGTTGAACGCCGCGAACGAGGTAGCGGTCGATGCCTTCTTGCGCGGTCGCATCGGCTGGCTCTCGATCGCAGAGGTCGTCGAGCGCACGCTCGAGGAGCACACAAGAGGCGAGCTTCTTTCGGTCGAGGACGTGCTCGTCGCGGACGAATCAGCGAGGCGCGTGGCCAAACAGGTGGTCGCGGCACTAGACAAGGCGGCGTGAGCACTACCAGCACGGTCGACCTGTCGCGCCCTACACCGGTCGAACCGCCCTCAAACACCGCGGCGCTGTTCCGCCTACTCGCGGCGATCCTGGTGATCGTCGCCCTCTGCGCGGTGCTGAACTCCCTCCCCGTCCTGCTCGTGATCGCGGCGTTGGTCGTGATGATCATGGTGCACGAGCTCGGGCACTTTATGGCCGCAAAGTTGTCGAAGATGAAGGTAACCGAGTACTTCCTCGGATTCGGGCCGCGTATCTGGTCGATCCGTCGCGGCGAGACGGAGTACGGCGTGAAGGCGATTCCCGCCGGGGGTTACGTGCGAGTTGTCGGCATGACCACTGCCGAGGAGATCGATCCAGTCGACGAGCCCAGGTCGTATCGCGAGGCGACCTTCCCCAGGCGTTTCCTTGTCGGCGTCGCGGGTTCGGCGATGCACTTCGTGATGGCGCTCTTGCTTTGTTACGGCCTCCTCGCATTTACCGGCGTGCCGACGGCAACCTCGGCGATTGTCGGCTCGCTTCGCAACTTCGCGAACGCGACCGCACCTGCGGAAGCCTCGGGGATGAAAGCAGGTGACGTCCTCGTCTCCATCGACGGCAAGCAGTACGCCAACGGGACGGACTTCGTCACCGCAATCCAGTCACATTCGGACCAGCGGATAACCGTCGTGGTTCGACGTCACGGTCGCCTGGTGACGCTGCGTATGACGCCGCTTGACGGCAGGAAGGTGAAGACCGCAAAGAACGGCGCGGCGCTCGATCCCGCAGCTGGGCCGGCTGTCGGCGTCATCGGTATCGAGGTGAACTACGCGGTGAAGAACGTGCGGGCGAATCCCCTCGTCGCGGTCCCACGCTCCGCGGTGCTGCTCGGTACGATGACGAAAGAGACCGTGATCGGGATGGGCGAGGTCTTCTCGCTCCACAGCCTCGGGAACTTCGCGCACCAGGTCGTGACCGCAACCGACAAGACCTCGGGCTCCGCGAACACATCTGCCTCCTCGACCGAGTTCGTCTCGGTAGTCGGCGCGGTCCAGATCGGCTCCCAGGCGGTTCGCCACAACATCGTCGACTTGTTGTTGATCCTGATCGGGATCAACCTCTTCGTCGGCATGATCAACCTCTTCCCGATGCTCCCACTCGATGGCGGTCACGTCGTGATCGCGATCTACGAGCGAATCCGCAGCCGTCGCGGTCACCCCTACCACGCTGACGTGACCAAGCTGATGCCCGTCGCCTACGTCTTTCTCATCGTGCTGCTTGCGATCGGTCTCGGCGCGCTCTACTTGAACATCCTCCATCCGGTCCGGCTGCCAGGTAGCTGAGCAGCGCGCAAGTGGCGACATCGCGCCCGAAAGGGGGCGGCGGGATGCGGTGGGGATATGCCGCACTAACAGCAGCGTCGCGAGAATTTCACCCCCGTTAGCTGCGCTGTAACTTCTACGACCCTAGGCTGAGGGGGTAGCGCTGCAGTATGGCGCCCAACGAGGAGGCAGACCGGATGCCGAAGACTTCTGTGGAGATGGCTACACGGCGCGAGACACGCCAGATCCATGTCGGCAACGTGGCAGTTGGCGGAGACGCGCCGATCACGGTGCAGTCCATGACCACCACCAAGACCGCCGACTACGAAGGCACACTGCAGCAGATCTACGCACTCGCCGGGGCAGGTGCCGACATCGTCCGCTGCACCTGCAACGAGCGCGAGGCCGCCGAAGGTCTGGCTCGGATCGTGCCGCGCTCGCCGGTGCCGATCATCGCCGACATCCACTTCCACGTGGAGATGGCGCTAGCCGCGCTCGAGGCAGGCGTCCAAGGGCTTCGGTTGAACCCCGGCAACCTTCGAAAGCCGGAGGAGATCAAGCTCGTCGCCCAAGAGGCCAAGGACCGTGGCGTGCCGATCCGCATCGGTGTGAACGCCGGCTCATTGCATCCCGATCTCTACAAGCGCTTCGGTGGTGCGACGCCGGAGGCGCTCGTTGAGTCGGCGCGGATGGAGATCGCCTACTTCGAGGAGGTGGACTTCCACGACGTGAAGATCTCCGTGAAGGCGTCCTCGGTGCCGACGATGATCGCCGCCTACCGCCTCGCGTCTGAGACCTTCGATCATCCCCTTCACCTCGGCGTGACCGAAGCTGGACCGCCGCCAGCTGGGCTGTTGAAGGGGACCGCCGGAATTGCGACGCTCCTCGCCGAGGGCATCGGCGACACCATCCGCTACTCGTTGACAGCGGACCCGGTCGAAGAAGCACGGGCGGGTCGGCAGTTGCTCGAGGCACTCGGGCTTCGTGAGCGAAAGGGCCTCGACTTGATCGCCTGCCCGTCGTGTGGTCGGGCCGAGATCGACGTCATCACCGTGGCCAAGGCCGCCCAGGATGCGCTCTCCGCCTTGAACCTTCCCTTGCAGGTCGCCGTCATGGGCTGTGTGGTGAATGGCCCAGGTGAGGCACGCGAAGCCGATCTCGGAATCGCCGCTGGCCGCAAGAAGGGCCACCTGTTCATCAAGGGCAAGATCGTCCGCGTCGTGCCCGAAGACGAGATGGTCCAAGCCCTTGTCGACGAAGCTCAAAAGATTGTCGCGGAGGGTATCGAAGCTCGGATCGCCGCGGCGGACCAGGGTGCGGAGAAAGAGGCTGAAGCGGATCGCCAGGCACTCTTTGCTTCCCAGGGTGAGGACGCCAATCACTCCGAGGAAGTGATCTTGGAGATTCGTCGTCGAATCGGCAAGGCAGACGACGCCTGAGGCTCCGCCGTCGCGCGAGCCGCGAGGTCCGCGCACTTCGACCAGGTGAGGTAGCGGCGTTCGTCGCTGCGGTAGAGGCGGAGTTTGATTTCCGCTTCGACGCCGCCGGCAGGCGTCGACACGAGCAGGCAGTGGATCTCGACCGGTCGCTCGCGGCCTTCGAGCGCGGCGATGTCATCGCCACGCTCTCGGCCTATGTCACCGAGATCGGCCTTCCAGGAGGTGTGAACGCTGAGGCGACCGCTCTCGTCGACATCGGCGTCGTCGCTGAGCGAAGGGGAAGGGGCCTAGCCAGGGCCCTGATCACAGCATTTTTGAGCGAGGCGCTCGCTCGCGGCGAGGCGCTCGCGGTGTTGAACACCGAAATCCTCGGCTTTTACGAACCCTTCGGCTTCGGGGTGGCGACCACGTCCTGGTCGACCACACTTCTCGCGAGCGGCGACGCTCTAGTAGGCGACAGCGACGCCCTCGGCACGGTCCACCTGATCGAGGCATCTGAGGCGGCCACGTCCTTGCCGGAGATCTTCGCGACCGTGCAACTCCGCCGCGTCGGCGAGGTGTTCCGTACGTCGTCGTGGTGGGAGGAGCACCTTGCCGACGCCGCGGGCGCTCGAATTCCGACAGAGTTCGCGGTGGTCGAGCGGGACGAGGGTCGACGGGGCTACGTGGCCTTCGTGCGGCCGACGCAGCGATCAGAGTCGGTCGTCGTCGCCGAGCTGGTTGCCCAAGACGACGGGCACGCGGGCCAGCTGATCGATTTCGTTCGAGCTGTTGGCGGTGGGGCGCAGGTACGGCTTCGAGCCCAACCCTACGACGTCATCACCGCCTTCGACGGTGCTGCAGCTGACCGAATCGCCTCACCGCAGCTCTGGTTGCGGATTCTCGACGTCGAGCAAGCGCTGTCACTTCGTCGGTACGCCGCTGCATCGCGCACGGTGCTTGCGCTACGCGACGAGCTGCTCGACGCGAATGGAGGCCACTTCCTGCTAAAGACCCATGCCGACGGAACTGCCACGGTCGCGCGCTGCAAGGAAGTGGCAGCGGTCACGCTCGACGTCGGTGCGCTGGCGCGGGTCTTCCTCGGCGGCTCTACGTTTGCTGACCTCGTCGAGTCAGGCGAGATCGTTCTCACTGACGATACGGCGCTTGCGCCGCTCGATCTGGCCTTTTCGGTGCCGATGGCGCCGTTTTGCTCCACGCTGCTTTAGATTCACGAGCTTCGCGTGGCGAGGTCGTGGTCTCGCTCCGAGGCCAGCACCCGAGGTGCAGCATGGGTTGGCCATCTGAGAGCCGGCGACTGAGTGCCGCTAGGTTTCGGGATACTCGTTCGAACCGGGCCCGCCTTTGGCCAACTCGCGGAGAGCCCTGCCGTTCACTCAACGACAAGACGATCTACTTCCAGCGGGTGGTGGTAGGCGGCCTGAAGAGCGGATTTCAGATCTGGGCAATCGACCGACCAAGCGGGCTTGCTGTCGATCGCATCACCGTTCTTCTTCGAGAGGGAGCCTTTGGTGGGTACCGCGTGAGACCGAGATCGTGGTTCTGGCGGTCTCGATTGGGAGTAGGGCGAAATTCCACGTCCCGACGGCGAGCGTCCCACCGCCGACGTTCGCGAGCCATGCCAGTTCGAAGTGAGCAAATGCAGGATCATTATCTCGCACGTGGTCGTAGGTGATCCGGGCAGCCGTTCCTGCTCTGGCCCGAGACGAGCGATCAACCTGCGAACGGGAACTTGCGCCCTGCTCTGGGGTGCGTGCGCGAGCGAGGGCTATCAGGCAGGTCTCGTGGCAGTTGCTGTCGATCCCCTGAGAGACCGCGCAGCGGGCACTCGTGAAGGTCCACCTCTCGGAGGGAAACATTGCCGAGCGGATTCGTCAGTTCCACCTCTATGTCAGTTCCACCTCTATGTCAGTTCCACCTCTGTCGGAGCATCTTGCGGGAAGAGCTTGGCTTGGCGTCCTCCCCGCAGTTCACGGGGCTTGTTGATTTCCGACCCGTCGATGGTGCTTATGGGGATGCGACCACTAGGGTTGCGCGGACTCTTTTGGGGGAAGGGCCGGTCTACCAGGGATAAAGGATCTACCGGATTGCCCGACGTGGCTCTCGGGGCGGGCTGGTGCCGTGCCCGAAAGCCACGTCGAAACCGTTGCGCTCGGCTAAGCAGTCAGCTCGGTTCGACAACGCGGCCGTCGCGGAGTCGAATCCGTCGCTGCGCCCTCGTCGAGATCGACTCGTCATGGGTTGCGAGGATGACCGTGACGCCGGATTCGCTATGGAGTTGTGCAATGAGATCCATCACGCCAGCTGCCGTCTCGGAGTCGAGGTTCCCGGTCGGCTCGTCGGCGACGAGCACGCGCGGCTCATTCGCTAGCGCTCGGGCAATAGCGACGCGCTGCTGCTCGCCGCCTGAGAGCCTGCTCGGCAAGTGTCCGAGCCGGTGCCCGAGGCCGACTTGGTTCAAGAGCTCCACGCCGCGCGCCATCCGAGTGGCACGATCGAGATGCCTCGGCACCATCGCGATGGCGACGTTCTCTTCGGCCGTGAGTGTCGGGATCAAGTTGAACTGCTGGAAGACGAAGCCGATCTCCTCGCTGCGGATCTTAGTCAGCTCGGAGTCAGAGGAGCGTTCGAGCTCGCGCCCCGCGAATCGAACGATGCCCTTGGTAGGGACCTCGAGCGCTCCGAGCAGTTGTAATAGCGTGCTTTTTCCCGAGCCGGACGGGCCTTCGAGGGCGATCATCTCGCCATTTTTGATCGTCAGATCGATCCCGCGCAGCGCGTTCACGGTCACCCCTCCCTTTGAGTAGGAGCGCTCCACGCCGACGAGCTCGTAGGTGTTCGCGGTGATGGGTTCCTTGGTGGTGTCGGTTGTCGTAGTCATCTGGGTCCTTTCCCGTTAACCGAGGTCCCGCAGGGCCGAGGCGGGGGCTAGTCGAGCGGCACGCCATCCACCGGCTGTGCCGGCGAGCAGGCCTCCGAGAATTGCACCCGCCACTCCGAGGATCACCGCAGAGGCGTGGATCGGAGCTGTGAGATGGACCGTCGTGTTGATGGTCGCGGAGTTCGACTGGCCGATCAGGTTCGAGACGGTCGACGCACCGACGCTCAGCCCGGACGACGATACCGAGAGCGCCGGCCCGACGGCTCCGATAACCACGCAGACGAGCACCCCGAGTCCGACGCCGATGATCGCACCAAGGACGCCGATGCCGAGCGTCTCGGCCATGATCTGGCGAACGACGGCACCTCTTGACCAACCGATCGCACGAAGTGAGCCGATCTCCCGGGTCCGCTTGGCGATGCTTGACAAGGTCAGCAGGCCTGCGATCAAGAATGCGGCGAGCAGGACCACGATCGCAAGCGCGCCACCGAGGTCGTTCGCGAGCTTGTGCGCATTCGAAAGGCTTCCAGACACCTGGTCGGCGAGCGTCTTGTCGGTGAGGACCGTGGCGCCGGGCAGTGCCTTCTTGATCTCATTGGCGACCGTCGTCACGTTCGAGGACTTCGCGACCGAGACAAGGACTTCGTTTACACGGGCAGACTGGGTCGAGAGTGTTTCAAGCGTCGAGAGGTCGAAGTAGATGTCGGAGGAGTCGCCGGTGAGCGTTGGGTTGACGGTACCGATGACGGTGTAGTTGACCCCGTCGATGGCGAGTTTCCCGCCGACGAAAACCTTCTCCTTCGCCGCGTACGACGTCGCGAGCAGTACTTCATCGGCCGGGCTCGAGGTGAACCAGGATCCCTTGACGAGTTGGGCCTTCGTGATCAGGCCGGTCGTTTGGTCCGAGGGATTAACGCCCGCGACTGTGTATGACGAGTCCGAGATGTTCGTCGTCGGAGCATTAAGGACCTGCGTGACGGTTTGCTCGGGTACCACCACGGTGTTGTTGTAGGTGATCTGCGCCGGTGTCAGGCACTTCTCGAAGGCTGAGTTGGATCCGAAATTCGCGAATGCGCGTCGGACCCGAGTTGGTGCCCCGGCGCTGGTGCCGGCCCCAGCACCAGCACCAGCACCGAAGCCGCCCGTGCCCGTGCCAGTCGGGGTTGTCGTCCCGGTGCCGTTGATCGTCTGCCCGAAGTCCTTCTTCAAGAGGGCCGTGACGCAGGTCCGTTCGGTGGCCCGTTGCGCCGCGGTGAGGACGGGTGCCTTCTCGGTTGTCGAGATCTTCTGCCCACCGGTCTTGATACTCGCGACCTGTGTTGGAACGGTGCCGGTCTCGTGCAGGGCTTGCAGGGAGAGTGCTCCTACCGCCGAGGTTACGCCTGGGATCTTCGAGACGACGCTGATTGCCGCTGAGGGGAAGGTGACGAGCGTGCCAGGCACGAAGAAGTCATGGGTGAACTTTGTTCCCGGCTTTCCCAGCTTCGCGAGGTCGGTCAGCACCGAGGAGTTCGCACTAGCGAGCGTCGTGGAGTCGGCTGAGTTGAGCGCGCCTGCTCCACCCACGCCTCGTCCGAAGAATCCGCCACCGCCACCGCCACCGCCACCGCCACCGCCACCGCCGCCACCGCCGAAAGCCGGCGTCGTCGTTGTCGTGGTGGTCGATGAGGTGGTCGGGGCGACGGTGCGAGTGACGATGATGTCGGTCCCGACGGAACTGAGCGGTGACAACACTTTGTTCTGTGCATCGGAGAGGCCTGCAGAGACGCCGATGATGCCCATCACGAGGCCGACTCCGGCGGCCAGACCGATCGCGGTCACGATCGTTCGTCCCGCGCGGCGACGCAGTTCGTTCCACGCGTAGGAGAGTGAGAACACGAGTGCTCCTTCGTTCACGGCAGGGCCGTTCGTTAGTGAGTCGAAAGGTAGGCCGACCTGCTGTGAAAGTCCTGGGAGGACGTGAGGAAGATGTGAAGCAACATGAAGCCATTTTCCGAGGCGATGCCGGTACGCTTCGGCTGTTCGGGAACCTGACGCAGCCCGCGCATGCAAGAGCGGCGAAGTCGTTGCTGGTTACGATGACCCCGCGATATCTCGGCGGGCACGTGAGAAGAGGGAGTTCTGAACCGTGGCAAAAACGAAGTCGAATCGGGGTCCGGCCTCTCGACCCCAGGCCGCCTCGTCGGCGAGGCGCCTCGGCAGTCCCGCCCAACAGGTCAGCCAGTCCGCCGGCGCGCGACGCCGCCGCAGTGCCGCCACCAAGCGGCGCTCGAACCGCACCACCTTTAGTGCCATAGGTATCGTCATTGTCATCGCAGCGGTCTTCGTCGTGATCGCGGTGACCGGTGGCTCGAAGACGCCGACGCCATCGGCGAACGTCGTCACGTCGGGTCAAGACCCGGTGCTCGCGGCCCCACAGATGGTCGACCCGGTTACCTCGATCCCGCTTTCGGTCTACAACGCCGTCGGCGTCTATTCCCAGACGCTCCCCCAGACCGTGATCAAGGGTCAGACCCCACTCAAGAGCGGGACGCTGCCGAGAGCGGTCTACGTCGGCGCAGAGTACTGCCCGTACTGCGCGATGACGAGGTGGTCGCTCATCGCGGCCTTCTCCAGGTTCGGGACGTTCTCGAAGTTGAAGATGACTTCCTCGTCTTCAACCGACGCTGCGGGACCCAACATCCCGACCTTCAGCTTCCTTCGTTCCACCTATTCCTCCCCGTACCTGGTCTTTACGCCCTATGAGAGCCTCGACAGGAATCAGAATGCGCTCCAGACCGTCCCGGCCGACGTGGGCGCGCTCTATACGAAGTACGACGGCAACCAGCAGACTGGCGTCGCCGCAGCGCCGTTCAATCCCACAGGAGTCGGTATCCCGTTCCTTGACTTCGGCAACGTGGTCGTCTCCTCGGGTGCTCCGGGCTTTTTGGACCCTGTCCTGGCCGCGCTCGCAGGTGGCGGCCCCGGCTCGACGACCGCGGCAGCTTCTGCGATCATCGCCAGCTCGATGCATAATCCTTCGACGGCCGAGGCATCGGCCATCGGCGCGAAGTACCTGATCGCATTCGCGAACTACTTCTCTGCGGACATCTGCACGATCGACGGTAGCAAGCCCGCGAGCGTGTGCGGCTCAAGTGGCGTGAAGGCTGCCCTTGCTCAGATCAAAGCCGCAAAGCCCGTTGGCTAAGACGGTGTCGTCGCGCCGCGCTGACGTCTGGCGCGCTGCGAGATGAGCCTTGACGTTGGTGAACCGGAAGCCCCGACGCGACCTTCGGCGCGCAATTGGGCACTCCTTGGCTGTTGTGGCGCAGGTCTTGGCGTGTCGATCTACCTCACGCTCACGCATTACACGAAGGTCGTGGCTCTGGTCTGCTCGAACAACGGGGCGATCAACTGCGAGAAGGTCACGACCTCACCGCAGTCCGTTGTCTTCGGAATCCCGGTCGCGGTGCTCGGACTGCTCTTTTTCGTCTCGATGCTCGTGCTCGCGCTTCCGAGGGTCTACCAGCGCCCAGAGCTGAGCATCGCGCGTCTTCGACTGGCATCCTCCGTCGTCGGAATCGGATTCGTGCTGTACCTCCTCTACTGCGAGCTTTTCATCATCCACGCGATCTGTTTGTGGTGTTCGAGTGTGCACATCTTGACGTTCATCATCTTTTGCCTGGTTGTTTCCGGGTGGCCCGAGGTCAGCCGGTACGACGAGTAAGACGAGACTTACCCGAGCTGGATGACCCGCGCCCCTGGCGCTTTTTCGACCAGCACGTCGACGAGGCTCTGGTGGCAGGTGAAGGCGATGACCTGGTGGTGCTCTGACACTCGTCCCAAAATTGTTGCGACCGTCAGCTCCCGTCGGTCGTCGGCATTCGCGGTCACGTCGTCGACAACGATCGGTAGGGTCGCGGCCTCCTCGGCGAAGGTGGCGGCGAAAGCCAGTCGAAGCGTCAAGTAGAGCTGCTCTTTGGCGCCGGTAGAGAGGTTCGCCGCGTCGACGACCTGCCCAGTCACATCTAGCGCAGCGATGCTGGCATCCTTGTCGTCGCCGACGACGGCGAGGCGGATGTAGCGACCATCGGTGATCTCGCGAAATAGCTCCGACGCGTAGTTCACGACTTTCGGTTGTCGATCTCGGCGATAGCGCGCCAGACACTCCTCGAGGAGCGCTTTGCCGACGCCGAGCGCGAGCCACTGCTCGAGCACGCCCTGTAGTGCGGCGTTGGTCGATTCGCGGCTCGTCGCGAGATCGGCAACGTCGGCCGAGAGCCGGAGGGTTTCGACGCTCTGGGTGATGTCGCGTACCTGGTCTCGCTCGAGTTCGCCTCGCTTGATGGTCTCCGCGAGCGTGTGGCTCAGTGTCTGTTGCTCCTCGTGCCAGATCTCAACCGTGCCGATTGCGAGCTCCGCTTGCAGTTGTCCGCCGTGTTCGTCGCCCCCGAAGGCAGAACGCAGCTGACGATCAGCGCGCGCGACGGCCTCACCGAGTGTCTTCCGTTCCTGTGCGGCGTGCGAGGCAGACTCGAGGAGGTCACCAAGACGTTCCGTTCGGAACGCGACATCGCCGAGCCCGTCGAGGCTGAGTTCCGCTTCGAGTTCGCAGAGTGCGCTATCGAAGCTTTCGATCTCTTGGAGCTGGCTAGCTGCGGCCTTTTCGTGCCCGGCGATCTGCTCCTCAAGTCGGCGACCGAGGCCAAGTTCGTCCAACGCGCGCGTAAGACCTTCGAGCCCGAGTTCTTCGCTCAGTCCGAGATCGCGGGCGGCTTTCGCGGCCCGCTCATCGATGCTCGAAAGCGCCGAGCGCGCACGATCGCGACGGCGCTCGGCATCGCGCAATGCGGAGCTCTTTAGCAGGTGATCATGTTCCAGTTCGTCGAGACTCCGACGCGCCTCCTCCTCTGCTCGCAGTCGCGCGAAGTGCGTTGGGAGCTGGCTTCGGGCGTCCTTGCCGAGTCCGAGCGAGTTCGAGTACGTCGCGATCGCAGCTCGCGCCTCAGCGATCTCGGGGTCGAGGTCGAGCTTGGTCGCAGTCATCGGCGCTCGAAGCCGGGTTGCTAGATGCCAACCTAGGATCGCGACCACGACCGAGGCGAGGATCACGATCACGCCGAGTGCGCGCCCGAGCGTCGCGCGACCGGGATCGACGATGGCCACGATGGCGCCGGATACCGCAAGGAGTGCTGAGACGCCGTAGAGCGCGGCGACGCTTAGGTGATCGGCGGGACCGCGTTCGCTCCGCGCCCGCAGCTGCTCGATCTCGAGGCGGAGCTTGCCATCTTGGTGCCGCTTTTCGAGATCGTCCGCTCGTTTCATCGACACATCGAGTTGTTGCGCCAGCCCGAGATCTGCCCTGATTTCGGGCCGGGTCCGTGGGGAGCCTTCGGTGTCGATCTCGTGGAGCGCAAATGATGCGGCTGCCTCCAACCCCGCTGCGGAACGGAGCGCATCCTCGGCGCTGTGGATCTCGGCCATCGCGGTTGGTAGTTCGGCTCGAAGGTGTTCCACCACGCCGGCCACCGCGAACGGCACGTCGACGATGCGCACGCCGCCGAGTCGCCGACGCACGCCTTCTAGCTCCTTGGTGGCGAGCTCGATGGCGTCGAGGTGCCCCCGATGAACTGCGACTCGCTCGCTGTGCCCCGACTCGTCGCGTGCTAGTCGCCGGATCGCATCGCTTCGCCCGAGGACGACACGCTCGAGCTCACTGACCGGTCCCATCGCGTCGAGGCTCGCGCTGGCGTCGATCCGGTCACGCGAGATCGGATCGAGGGTCACGAGGTGCGTCAGCTCGGCGATTCGGGCGCGATGCCGTTCGGATTCGCCCCTTGCCTCCTCGAGTCGCACTTCGGCTTCGCGCTGATCGGCGAGGAGCGCGGGATATCGTTCCGCGCCTCGTCGTGCCTCGCGGAGCTCGTCGTCAAGGTCGCTCAGTTGCTTCTGCAGATCTGTCGCCACCGAGGCAGCTTGTCGATGCCTGACGAGCTTGGCCTGCTGTCCCTCGATCTGTTTGATCGCTTGATTCGCCGAACGGCCGGCACCGAGCACGCCGGCTGAGAAGACGCGCTCTCGAACCTCCTCGGAGTTCAACGACCCGAACGAGGCGAGCTCTCCGAGGCCGAAGGCGAATACGTTCCGGAAAAGCGCGTCGTTGGCTCCTCCGAGCAGTGCCGAGAGCATTGCCGGGGAAGCCACCTCACCTTCCTCGTCCGTGAGTCGCGGCTCTTTGTCGCCGACGTGGCGCTCGAGGTACCAGCGTCGGCCGAGCGAGTCGATCAGGGTCACCGCGCCGCCGTGTCGTCCGCCGTGGAGCGGCTCGTGGAAGGGGAGCGTTCGTTTGGCCCGATTGGGAAAGTCGAAGAGCACGCCGCGGATGAAGTCGAGGATCGTGGTCTTACCTGCCTCATTCGGTCCCGCGACGATCGTGAGGCCTGGGGGGAGATCCTGGATCTCCAAGCCCGAGTGGATGCCGTAGCCGTCGATGCGAATCGCTTCGATCCTCACGCGTCGCTCTCTTCGATCAAGTCGAGGGCGATGTGGCGACCGTGGTCCAAAAGCGCGGTGAGTCGCTCGTCGTCTTCCACGATCGCGTCGAAGACGTCGAGAAATCGGGAGGGGACGTTGCCTCGAAGTTGTGCGAGGAGCTCCTTTGCGACGGAGTCTTCCGACATCACCTCGTCGGCGACGCTAAGCAGGTCTGCCGCGAAATCGCCCCGGCGCCGGATTTCGTCGAGGTCGATCGTCGGGCTCGTGTCATCGCGGAGGGAGTCCCACCAGCAGAACGGACGCTTGGGTGAGCGTTCACGAAGCGAGGTGAGGAGTTGGTCGACGATGTCTTCGCGGAGGAGGTCACTGTGGAGTCGACCGCGCCCGCTCAGTCGTGCCCGGGCGACGATGGATCTCCCGTCCGCGCGTGCCAGTGCCTCCCTGGAGTGATGTTCGAGCAGCTCGGAGAGCTCGCCCAGGTCGTCACAGTCATCGATGCTGACGGTGAGCTCGACGTAGCGAATCTGGTCGCACGCGACGAACTCGAGTGAGGTCACGCTCGAGTCCTCCACGTGGACTACGTAGGCACCCTTGGCCTCTTGCTCGGAGTGTCGCGGACTTCTCGCTTGTGAGTTGCCCGGATAGACGATCCAAGGAGACTCGTTCACACCGCCGTGGAGGACCCGCCGCTGATGGATGTGTCCGAGTGCGAGGTAGTCAAGGCCCGTGGCTCGAAGGTCAGCGATCGTACAGGGGCTGTAGTTCGCGTATCCCTCCGCAACACCTTGGACGTTGCAGTGCAAGACGCCGACGTGTAGGCCGTCGCCTGCTGGTCGGGAGAAATGACGCGAGAGGTTCTCGGTAGTCTCGGCCGTGGCGTAGCTGATTCCCTGGACCGTCGCGATGCGGCGCCCGTCGCGGGTGACCTCGACAACGGGTGCACGGTCGCTCGGGAAGATGGTCACTCCGTCCGGCCAGCTACCTACGGCCGACCAGCCGCTGACCACCGGGTCGTGGTTGCCGTGCACCACGAAGGTTGGGATCCCCGCATCCGCGAGCCGAGTCAGTCCACCGCGGAAGCGGATCTGGGCGCGAAGTCCACGGATCGCGCCGTCATAGACGTCGCCTGCGACTAATAGGAACGCCGCGTTGCGCTCCAGCGCTAGATCGATGATCGCATCGAAGGCATTCAAAGAGGCCTCGCGAAGCTCCGCCGCGACCTCGCCGGAGACCTGCTGGACACCTCGGAACGGCGTATCGAGGTGGAGGTCGGCGGCGTGGACGAAGCAGAACTCCGAAGGGCTGGTCGTGGCCATGGCCCGAGGTTATCGATGGGCTGTATCAGCGTCGTTGATCCCGGTTGAGAAGCCATTTTGTCGTACCATCGGCCTTTTGGTGGTCCCAGTTCGCGCTCGCGGCCGGATCGAGGAGTGAGGAGCGAAGCTGTCGACGAACAGTGACGTCGAGACACACCTTTCCGGCGGGGTCCGTCACTCCCGAGGGGTAAGCAGCGGCGTCCTCATTGCCGTCGTGGTCGTCGTCGCGGCGCTCGGCCTCTTGCTTCGCCTGTGGGCGCTTGGCCGCCATCCCTTCAACGCTGATGAGGCAGTCGTCGGCGTGATGGCACGGAGCATCCTGCACGGTCATTTCTCCGCGTTCTACTGGGGTCAGAACTACGGCGGCGGCGAGCCCTACGTTGTTGCTGCTGTCTTTGCTCTCTTTGGTCAGTCCGCTTTCACGCTCGGGATCACGCCGATCCTCCTCGACGCGATCGCCACCTCACTGGTTTTCGCTCTTGGCCGAAGGCTGTCTTCGCCGACCGTCGGGATCGGCGCGGCGTTGCTGTTTTGGATCTGGCCGGAGTCGATGCTTTGGCAGTCGACGATCGAGTATGGATTCCGATTTGCAACGCTCGACTGTGGCCTTGGTCTTGCGGTGATCGGACTCCGAATTGCGGCGAACGGGGACCGTCATCCGACAGGCGCGGGCGGAACGAGCGGCAGGGACCAACGAAGGCGACGCGTTGACCTCGTCGCGATGGGGCTGCTGTTCGGTGTCGGATTCTGGTGTAGCCCTGAGGTGGCATATTTCGCGATCCCTATAGCAGCGGTCCTCGGTTTTCGTCTCCTGCGCGGCCGCCTGCGGCTTGGGCTCGTCGACGTCGTAGCCGGTCTGGCCGCGGTGATTGCCGGGGCGCTGCCGTGGCTCTGGTCGAATCTTCGCAGCAACTTCGCCTCGTTTCATCCGGCGACGCAGCCGTATCCGAAGCTCTCCGAGCACTACTCGATGTTCACGATGCATGCGCTGCCTATCGCGCTCGGCCTTCAGCTCCATGGCGATGGTGCCTGGATCGGTGGTGAGCGGCTCGGTCATGCCGTCGAACTCGGGTCGGTTGTCGCGGTCGTGATCTTCCTTGCCTGGTGCCTTGTCGAACGAAGGGCTGGCTTCCTCGTCGCATTTTGTATCGTGTTCCCGCTGTTGTACTCCTACTGGCCGTTCACCTGGTATTGGATCGACGCCCGCTACGTGCTCTACCTGCCCCCGATTCTCGCCATCGTGGCGTCCACTGCGGCATGCGAGCTATTCGCTCACCTCCACCTGCCGACGAGGATCACGCTCCGACACGAGCTCATCGTCTTGCCGGTTGTGCTTGCTTTGGCGCTCTCAACGACGCTTGTCGCCTGCTACCGGCTCACGCCCTTTCGACCCGACAAGGTACGAGGGACACCTTCGGCCACCTGGACCAGCTTCCAGTCGAACCCGAACGATTTCGAAGACACGCTTGCCGACGATCTGACCCGGGTCGGGGTGTCGCATGTCTTTGCCGGGTACTGGCTCGCCTTCCCACTGACGTTCGTCTCGGGTGGTTCGGTGACGGCGTCCGACATCCTTTTTTCAAGGAATCCGACGATCCTTGCTGAGGTGAGCAACTCGGCAGATCCGTCGTGGCTCTTCGCTGACCCAAAGACTCCCGGGTTCTTTCGTCTTGTCAGCATCACCGGCTCGACCCTGCTTGATCCAGGCTGTGCGCTCCCGGGCGCTCGCTGTCTGACGGCACCGATCTTTGAGGCGCTGCTGGCCCGGGCGGCCATTCCCTTTCGTGTCGCAGTGATTGGCTCCGAAGGAGTGGTGCTCGTTCGACCGAGTCGAAAGATCGACCTTGCCCGGATTGTGAGCTTCGTCGACGCTCCGGCCGCGGTTCGCTGAGCGCTCGAGCGGCGTTAACGATGCTTGGCGCGATGCCCAGCGTGTTCGGCTGCCTCCCCGGTACGATCGTGGCGGGAGGAGGTTGATGGCGTTCGATCTGGATCAGATTCTTGCGGCGAATCGAGGCGAGAACTTCAGCCTCTACGCGCGAAATATCAACCCACAGCTCGTGCGCGTGTTGCGATCGATTGGTTTCGACCGCTTCTACGAGCGAGGCGAAGGCGCCTATCTCTTCGACGACGAGGGTCGCCGTTACCTGGACTTTCTCGCGGGTTTTGGCGTCTTTGGCGTCGGCCGGTCGCACCCGGTGGTCAAGCAGGCACTCCACGACGCGATCGACCGCGACCTGCCGAACCTCGTGCAGATGGATGCAGCCCTGCTTCCTGGCGTGCTCGCGAAGGAGCTTCTGCGACGCTGCCATCCCGGGATGGGTCGCGTCGTCTTTACCAACTCCGGTGCGGAGGCGGTCGAGGCAGCGATCAAGTTCGCGCGGTACTCCACCAAACGCGACCGCGTCGTGCATGCGGACCACGCGTTTCACGGTCTAACGCTCGGCGCGCTCTCGGCGAACGGCGGCAGTGATTTTCAGCGTGGATTTGGGCCGTTGCTGCCGGGATTCTCGAAGGTCCCCTTCGGTGACATCGACCTGTTAGAAGCCGAGCTTCGACACCGCGACGTCGCGTGCTATCTCGTTGAGCCGATCCAGGGCAAAGGGGTCCACCTTGCAACGCCGGAGTACTGGCGGGATGTAGAAGTGCTCTGCCGTCAGTACGGCACGCTGTTGATCTGCGACGAGGTCCAGACCGGGCTCGGCCGCACGGGAAAGATGTGGGCACACGAGCACTACGGGATCGCGCCCGACATCATCACGGTTTCGAAGGCGCTCTCTGGTGGCTACATCCCGGTTGGGGCGATGATCTCCTCGACGGAGATCTCCGACTCCGTCTACTCCTCGATGGAGCGTGCGGTCGTGCACTCCTCGACGTTTAAGAACAACCAGATGGCCATGGTGGCAGGCCTCGCCACGTTGTCGGTCATCGACGACGAGGGGTTGGTCGAGCGTGCGAGCGTTACCGGAGAAGCATTTGAGGAAGCGCTGGCCCCGTTGCTCGAGCGGCACGAGGTCTTCCATGCGGTTCGCGGCAAGGGACTGATGATTGGCCTCGTCTTCGGGGCGCCGGTCGCAAAGGCGGCGAGAGCGCGATTTCGGCTCCTTGAGACTGCGCACAAGGGTCTGTTCTCACAGCTCATCGTCGGCCCGCTCTTTGAGCGCCACAGGATCTTGACCCAGGTGGCGGCGGATCGGATGAACGTGGTCAAGCTCTTGCCCCCACTGATCTGTGGCCAAGAAGAGGTGGACTACTTCGCCGAAGCGCTTGACGACGTCTTGGCCAACGCCAATCGCTCTTCGATGATCTATGACTTCGGGAAGACACTCGCGCTGGCTTCGCTGCATCGCGATCGATAGGTCCGGCTCTTGGGGCGTTCGATCGGGCGAGCATCGTTGCTCGGCGTGGGTGCGCTCTTGCTTCCGGTCGCTCTCGCCGGGTGCGGCGGCCAACCGACGACGACGGTCGTGACCACCACCACGGTCGCTGCGACCACCACCACGACGACGCTGCCGAGCTCGGTCGGCGTTGGCGGCACCAGCCCGACTGGCGCGATGTCGTTCCTCGGCCAGATTCAGCGGGTGCCCGTCGTCCAGCCGATACTTGGCAGCGCGCTGTTGCCTCCGGCTCCGACGACACCTGGCTCGGTGCTGCCGAGTGTCCAGATCGCCTATCGCCAGTTCGGCTCGGGCCCGCACGTGCTCCTCGTGATGGGCCAGCGTGGCACCATGACGTGGTGGGATCCGCAGTTCCTCTCCGCGCTCAGCGCGCACTTCTCCGTCACGATCTTCGATCTGCCCGGAGTTGGCTACTCACAGTCCACCCCGGATCCGCCGTCGCTTTCGACGTATGCCGATGAGACCGCCGGATTGATCGTCGCTCTCGGTCTCGGCGCGACCCCGCTCCGCGTTCTTGGCTGGGGCCTCGGTGGGGACGTCGCGCTCTTGGCTGCTATCCGGCATCCAGAGCTCATAACCGGTCTCTCCCTCGTAGACACCCCCGCGGTTGGTCCCGCGAACGTCCGCGCCTCGGCGCAGGCGACTGCTGTGTTTGCCTCCGCTACGGATACGACGGTGCGGCTCTCAGAGCTGCTCTTTCCGATCGACCAGGGTGTGGCTCGCGCAGACTGGCTCCAGCAGATCGGACAGCTTGCCCCTGATGACGAGACCGCTGCTGCCGTGAGACAAGAGGCGCAGGTGGTAGCCGCGTTGGCGACGACTCCGGACGCGAGAAGCGAGCTCGGTGCGGTCAAGATTCCAGTGCAGGTCATCTTCGGAGCAGATGACGCGGTGGTTCCTTCGGCGAACTCGGTCGCGCTCGCCCATGAGCTTTCGCGCTCGAAGCTTTACTCCTTAACTGACGCTGGCTACGCGTCGTTTGAGAGCGATCAGGCACGGTTCATGACGGTTTTTTCCGGCGCGAGTTCGTAGCGTTATTGCCGTGGACCGCTCTCGTGGCTAGCGCCGCGCCTAGGCGCCGCAAAGCGGCGATCCGCTCTGCGACGGTTGCAGCGTTGCTCGCCGCCTCGGTTGGCAGTGTCGTGCTGCTCGACTTAGTGGTTCGATCAGCCGCGATCGGCGACTCCGACGGAGCGACGGTGGTGCTCGAGGGCCAGACGATGAGTGCCGGCCATCTTCTCCTCCCTGCCTGGTCGCTCTCGCTCGACTCGTTTTGGAGCGTCGATGCAATCTTTTACGCCGTCGCCGTTCACTTCTTCGGGGTCCGGGGCGATCTGATCTTTCTCGTGCCCGCCGTTATCGGCGCAGTGGTGATCCTCGTGGCTGGGACGATGGCCATGGACCGACGGATCACGCTCGCAGCTGGGGCGGGCGCGCTGGCGACGATCTCGGTGCTGGCACTGCCGAGTCGCGCCTTTGCCGTCTACTTCGTCGAGGGCCCGTTCCACGTCGGCACGGCGCTCTGGTGCTTGTTGGCCTTCGCGCTTCTCGCGAGGAACAGCTTCGACTGGCGTTGGTTCCTGGCGGTGGTGCTGCTTGCGGCGGGCCTCCTTGGTGACTTTCAGATGGTGGTCCTCGGCGAGGCTCCGATACTTGCGACTGCGCTTGTCGCCACTTGGTGCGCGCGTAAGTGGCGTGCGGCCCTCCCGCTCGCTGCCGCGGCGCTCGCCTCAGCGGCCCTTGCCTACGTCGTTCGAAGAATCGTTGTTGCCCTTGGGACCTTCACCATCGCTCCTGCGAACCCCTTCGCGTCTGGGAGCCAGCTGATTCACAACTTCGTGAATATCCCTAAGTTTCTCGAGGCCCTCTTCGGAATGACCGGGGCGTTCGGGAGCAGCGGCATCCCCGCCGCGTTCGAGGTCGTGAACATCGCTCGCGCCGTGCTCGTCCTCGGCGGTCCGCTCTTCGTATTCGTGATGATCTGCGGGCGAGCCTGGAGCGCCCGCAAGACGCCGACGAATCCGACCAGGAGCGAGCTGCTGAGCTCGCTTGTCTGCTTCGCGTTCATCGCCAGCTTGATCACCTTCGTCATCTTCCCGATCATCACGACGCCCGCGTACGCCCGCTACCTGAACGGCGCAATGATCTTTGGAGCGCTCCTCGGTGGCAGGGTCATCACGATCGCAGCTGCTGAGCGATCTGAGAAGTTCGTGCGCTCGATGTCGGCGGCGGTTGTGGTGATCGTGTCCCTCTTCGCTGTCGGCTTCGCGTTCGAGCTGCGAGGCCCGCGACCAGTCCAACCAGCCACCCAGCTAGCCAACTTCTTAGAGGCGAACCATCTCCGACAAGGCGTTGGAGCGTACTGGAGCGCGGCCATCACGACTGTCGAGAGTCGCGGCCAGGTTCGGGTGCGTCCCGTCATCGAACACGGCACGCAACTCGTTCGCTACGCGAAGAACTCTGACTCCGGCTGGTACGCGGGGGCGCAGTTCAACTACGTCGTCTACAACGCGTTGGCCCCGTGGGGAGGCGTCTCGAAGAAGAGCGCGATCGCGACCTGGGGCAGACCGAGCACCGCCTATGTGATCGGCCCGTACCGGGTTCTCGTCTACGCGCATCCCTTCACGGTCTCAGTTGTCGGCTGGACCGGCGGGACGTAGTCGGACAACTCCGCGAGATCCGAGACCCTCGATGCGCGTCGGACTTCTGCCCGCGCAATTCCTAGACTTAGCCCATGCCAGGCAAGCGATTCGCCGCGAAGCGGATCGAGCGCCAGCTGCGCTCGGTGGTCGTCGAGCTCGCAGCAGCGCGCGATCGAGCCGCGGTCGCGAAGGAGCAGTACGAGGCGTTTCGCGCTGATGACGAGGACGCTCGGATGCGCTCGCTCGGTAGCGAAGCGGTCGAGGATCGCTACGTCGCTGATCAGGCCAGCCGGCACGCAGAGGTGATGCGCCTAGAGGTCGAACGAGCCGAGAGCCACGTCGCGGCGCTTGAGCGCTCGCGAGACGAGCTGTTGCAGCGCTATGAGCCGACGAGTTGACCCGCGAGCCACGCTGAAACTTCCCAAGAGATCTTTGCCGCACGCTGGTGTTATAAAAAAAATGTTGCATGATGCGCGCTGTGTGCTCGAAGAAAAACCGGCGCGATGTTTGAGTGGGAGATACACGTGGCATAAACCCGGTAGGGTTGCAAGGACAGATAGTTTGCACGGAGATGGGTTCCACCTTGGATTCCAAGCTTTGACGTGCATGGAATGCAAGGAGTACAGAAATGACGGTTGGTGCCGTGAAGTGGTTTAACGCTGAGAAGGGCTTCGGATTCATCACCCCAGATGGCGGTGGCGAGGACCTGTTCGTGCATCACTCAGCTATTCAGATGCAGGGCTACCGCGACCTCACCGAAGGTCAGCGTGTTGAGTTCGAGATCACCCAGGGTCAAAAGGGCATGCAAGCAAGCAACGTCCACCCAGTCTGATCGCTTCTACGAAAACAAGGAGTTCCCACGGCTGACAAGTCGCCACAGAAGTCCAGTGCGAAGAAGCCACAGCGTTCGCTGAAAGAAAAGCGTGCTGCCAAGCACGCGAAAAGCGATCCAGCAGCAGGGCTTCTTCAGCCGAAGAAGTAGCTCGGAAGAAGTTCGGATAATTCCGAATTTCCTCGGGCAATGACGACCAGTCGCCGCCGGGAATGGCGGTGGCCTAAAGGTCATCAGTCTCGAACCACGACAGGGTCCGATCGACAGGTTCGCCTGGAGGTCGGGCCCTGTTTGGCGTCCGCTGCCGCTGCTGAAGCCGACCGCGGCTGGTGCCCCACGCTTCATGCGTGCGGCTCAGGCGCGCCCGTAGGTGCGATCAGGTTGGTGGCGAGACGAACTCCGGCTGGTCCAGCAGGCGCTGCCACGTGCCGTCGCTTTGTCGTCGGACGACCTGGGCACGAGCGCCAGCGCCGTCTTTGGCGATCGTAGAGGTGAGCGCGATGTCACCGGAGACGAGCGTGGTGAGTGGTGACTCCTCCTCGAAGTGCGGCGCGTGTTGGAGCACCTTCTCCCATAGCTCACGAATCGCCACACGCCCGATCGTGACGCTCCCTGGTGGATAGGCCATGACGGCCTCCTCCTCGTAGAGCGCGGCAATCCCCGCGGCATCGCCTGCATTGGCCCGCTCCACGAACAGGCGCGTCAAGTCTTCGGGTCTCTCTGCTCCCGCATAGGTCGGCATCGTGGGTCCTCCTCCTCGTCGTACGTCCCTCGTCGCGGAGCCCTCGGAAACCGGGGGCTCGCTTCCGTGGCGAAGTCTCCCACCGTCATCCTCGCTGCTCGGACTCCTCGCTCAGTTCTAGCCACCGGTGCTCGGTCGATGCGAGCGCGACCTGTGCTTCGCCGAGCGCTGCACCGATCTCGGCGAGCGCGATGTGGTGCGTCGTGGCAACGAGGCGCTCGGTGAGCTCGTCACGGTGCCGTTCGAGGCGAGCGATCTCGCGTTCGGCGTCTCGAAGCTCCCGATGGATCGTGCTCGCCGAGCGTCCACGACGCGCGCCATTGCCGCGTCCGTCCGGCGTGAGAGGTTCCGCCGCATCGGCGCGTGCCGGTGCAGCGAACGACCTACCGCTCGCGCTTTGGCGTTCTGCCTCGTTGATCCAAGCGGCAAGGCCGCCGGTAACCGGCGAGAGGGTCCCGGTCGTATCGAGCCCGACGAGCCGGTCGATGGTCCGATCCAAGAAGGTGCGGTCATGGCTCACGACGACGAGCGCGCCGGTCCACTCCTCGAAGAACTCCTCGAGGATTCGAATGGTGTCGAGGTCGAGATTGTTCGTCGGCTCGTCCAAGAAGAGCACGTTCGGTCGTTTGGCGAGCACTAACAGCATCTGCAGTCGTCGGCGTTCGCCGCCCGACAGCGTTCCGACCGGCGCGAACGGGAGATCGCCGGTGAACCAGAAGCGTTCCATGAGCGCGATGTCCGACAGCGTCCCTGCGGCCTGATTGGGTCCTGCCACGAGGTCTTGAACCCGAGCGGCAGGGTCCAGCTCGACGCCGAGCTGGTCGTAGTAGCCGACGACGACGGTCGAGCCCACCGAGATTGAGCCGGCGTTCGGCTGGCGCCTGCCGGCGAGCAGATCGAGCAACGTGGACTTTCCGATTCCGTTCGGACCGACTATGCCGAGCCGTTCGCCAGGACCGATATCGAGGTCGACGCCGTTTAGGACCAGAGGTCCTGTGTCGTCGTAGGAGTAGGTGAGGTCGGTTGCCTCGATGACTTTGTCACCGAGTCGCGGTGTCCCGATCGCGAGCGAGAGCTCGCTTGGACGCGCGGCCGCTGCCGGACGATCGGCAAGGACCGCTAATGCCTTGTCGACTCTCGCTTGTGGCTTCCTCGTGCGCGCCGGCGCGCCCCGCCGTAGCCACGCGAGCTCGTGACGGGCGAGATTTCGCCGGACTGCCTCGGCATTTAGCGCGCGTTCCTCGCGCTCGGCACGAGCGGCGAGATAGGAGGCGTACCCACCGTCGTGGAGGAACTGGTTGCCACGGTCGAGCTCGACCATTCGGGTGGTGACGCGATCGAGAAGGTGTCGGTCGTGACTGACGATGACGAGGCCGCCGCGGAAGCTCGCGAGGTGCCGTTCGAGCCAGGCGATCGCGGTGAGATCGAGATGGTTCGTCGGTTCGTCCAAGACCAGGAGCTCGGCAGGGTGCGCAAGCACCCGAGCGAGCGCTACGCGCTTGGCCTGACCGCCGGAGAGCTCGGAGATCTGTGACGCGGCGTCAGCGCCCATGCCGAGGCGCTCGAGTATCGCCTCTGCCTCCCATCCTTCGCCGACAGCTGCCAGCGCCTGGCCTGCAGGCAGGTCCGCTTCTTGATCGAGGTAGCCAACGCGCGTGCCCCGTCCGCGTCGCACCTCGCCCGACTCAGGTGCGGCGACGCCGGCGATCACGCGCAGCAACGTCGATTTGCCGCTGCCGTTGATCCCGACGACGCCGATTCGGTCCCCGGTGGAGATCGTCAGCGACAGCTGGTCGAAGAGTGTCCGATCGGGGGTTCGGGCGGAAACCCGTTCGAGGTCGACGAGCACAGCCACGAGAGCGCTAGCTTATCGTCGCCGTCGCGTCAGCCCTGTTTGCCGCCCTCGCGTGACGTGGGTGAGCCGGCGCACCACAGGGCATCTGTATGAGGTGGAGGAATCGCTGTCGAGGAATGGACCGATCGGGCGAAGCGATGCGCGGGTGGAAGACGCCAGCCGGACGACCAGCCTCGCGACTTGGGCGTTGACGTTCGCGGGCATGGGCGGCCTGATCGTTTCGACAGCCGCCAAGCCCGCTTACGCGCGTGCTGCCGCCACACAGGATTGGCCACCGTTTGTCCTCGTCACAGGATTGTTGTTGATCGGAATGGTCGCCAACGACGACGGCCTGTTCGCCTCGGCGGGGGAGCGACTCGCACGGGTCGCGAGGAGCGGCGCTGGGCTCTTCCTTGGAACGGTCGTGCTCGTCGGCGTCGTGACCGCGCTGTTGAACCTGGACACGTCGGTGGCGTTTCTTACGCCCGTCGTCGTCTACAGCGCGCGAAGTCGTGGAGGCGGCGAAGCCCCGTTACTCTACGGCTGCCTGCTCCTCTCAAATGCTGGATCGCTGCTGCTCACCGGTTCGAATCTGACCAATCTGATCGTGCTCAACAACACGGCGGTTACTGGCGGGGAGTTCCTCTCTCGGATGTGGGCACCGGCGCTTGCCGCACTCGCGGTCACCGCGGCCGTGGTAGCCATCCTCGAGTGGCGTGAGCTTCGAACACCTGCGGCCACCGTGGCGGCGATCGTGAGGCCGGTCTTTGGTGTCGGAGCATTCGGAGTAGGAGCGGCAAGCGTGTTGGTCATCGTGCTTGGCTCTCCAGCGCTTCCAGTCGCCGCCATCGGTGTCGGAGCAGTCGGAATCAGGCTCGCCACTGGGAAGATCCACGTGCGAGAGGTTCTTCGCGTACTCGGCCCGCTGACGTTGGTGGGCCTCTTCGGTGTGGCGGTTGCACTTGGCGTACTCGGGCGCACATGGTCGGGCCCGACCACACTGCTTTCGCATCTCGACCTATTCGCGACCGCGGTCGTGGCCGCGCTGGCGGCGGTACTCGTCAATAACCTGCCTGCTGCATCGCTGCTCGCCGCGCACCGGCCGACGCATCCGCTCGCACTGCTGATCGGCCTCAATCTCGGGCCCAATCTCTTCTTGACCGGTTCGCTCGCGTGGATGTTATGGCTTCGCGCTGCGAGAGCAGCAGGTGCACAGCCATCGCTTCGAAGGGCGAGTCGCATCGGCGTGGTCGCGGTGCCGCTCTCGATTGCCGCGGCGCTCGGTGTGCTCGCGCTGACGGGCTCGTCATGAGCGGCGAATTGGTCCGGCGATGCTGGGACCGGCCGCTTTCGCCACGGCGGCCCAAATCCAGGTGTGGTTGCGTAGTCTCGGATCAGGCGTTGTGCGAAAGAGAGGTCGCCCGGTGGAGTTCGAGGTAGTCGTCGAGATTCCAAAGGGGCAGCGGAACAAGTACGAGGTCGACCATGAAACCGGGAGGATCCGACTCGACCGGACGCTGTTCACGGCAATGACCTATCCTGCCGACTACGGCTTCATCGACAACTCGATGGGCGAGGACGGGGATCCGTTAGACGCACTGATCCTGCTCGAGGAGCCGACCTTTCCAGGATGCCTCGTTCGCACGCGCGCCATCGCGCTCTTTGAGATGACCGATGAGAATGGGCCCGATGCCAAAGTGATCGGCGTGCCGTCGGGCGATCCTCGCTATGGGCACCTCCAGGATCTCTCCGACCTCCCGAAGTTCCAGGTGGAAGCGATTCATCACTTTTTCCAGGAATACAAGGTCCTCGAGTCCGGGAAGAGCGTGTGGGGCTTCGCATGGTCTGACCGCAATGCAGCCGAGGCCGAGGTCACCAAGGCGCTCGAGCGAGGCGGAGCAGTCACGCCCAATTAGATGGCCGGCAACCGGGACGGTAGGGTCAGGTGCTGAATCGTTAGGGGGGCACAATGCCAGTAAGTATCGACTCTTCATTCGTTGTAGCGACGATCAGCAAGCACGACATTGGAGGAATCATCGCGATCGTCGTCGGTCTAGCGGTGCTGGTCTTTGGGCTTATGCGCGCCGCGATCCGCGCGGCGATGCTGGTGTTAAGCGTGGTCGTCGTACTCATTGGCGTACTGCTGTTGACCCGGACGCTCTAGGCACCGAGTAAAGGGCGCGGGGAGCCTGCCCCGCTCGCTACTGCGGGGGACCAGAGCCCAATGTGACCGTGGCGTTGTGCACGTTGCCGTTGGAGTCGACGAAGGAGAGCTTCACCGGATCGCCGGGCCGCTTCTCCGAGATGATCGACGAAACCTCGTTCGCCGCGCTCTGCCGCTGGACGTTGACGCCGCCGAACGAGGTGATCGTGTCGCCGGCGACCAGCCTTGCTTTGGCCGCGGGAGAGCCGTTGAAGACATCGGTGACCTCCTCGCCCGAGAGCGACGAGCTCCCGCTGCCCGCCCCGCCACCGCTTCCGAGGCCACCACCGCCGCTGCCAAAGCCGCCGCTTCCTGACTGCACAGGTGCCATCTCGACGCCTAAGAACGCCGTCGGACCGACGTGGACGGTAGTCGAGCTCTTGCCCGCCTTCAGCTCAGCGGCGATCGTCATCGCTTCATCGATCGGGATGGAGTAGGCAGAGCTCGTTGCAGCTCCAGCCGCTTGGAATTGGAATCCGGACGAGGCAGCGGTGTCCATCCCGAGGACTTTCCCGTTCGTGCCAACGAGCGGCCCGCCGGAGTCACCAGGCTCGATCCCTGCATTCGTGGCGATCAGCCCGGTCAGGTTCTCCGCGGTCCCGTCGCTCTCGTCGTTCGCGGTGATCGACTGGTTCAATCCCCGCACCGACCCTCCTGCGAAGCTCGG
Source organism: Acidimicrobiales bacterium (assembly GCA_036510575.1). GTDB lineage: Bacteria > Actinomycetota > Acidimicrobiia > Acidimicrobiales > Bog-793 > DATCDR01. Next base: position 32,422 of record DATCDR010000095.1, read on the forward strand.
CGTTCCCCCGTTGCCGCCTGCGTTACCGATCCCGACGACGGGCGTGCCGGTGCGGAGGAGGGCGGAGTTCCCGATGTTGACGGTCGAAAGCCCGGACGCGTTCTCGAGTTGGATCACCGCCACGTCGTGGGTACGGTCGTAACCGACAACCTGGGCCTGGTAGGTCTTTCCGTTCCCGACGTCAGTGGCGGTGATGGAGGTTTCACCTTCGACGACATGGTTGTTCGTCAGCACCTCGCCGTTACGAGTGAGCACCATGCCCGTGCCTGCCGCCGCGGAGTTTTGGTACTTGAGTTGGATGTCGATGTCGACGAGCCCTGGATCTACGCCCTTCGCGATCGCGGCGGCGTTGGCAGGCGCGCCCGCGGCGCTCGAGCTCGGCGTACCCGATCCGGTAACGCCGGTCTCGCTCAATCCCTCGGTCGCTTGTCCGATGACCGCGATCGGCGCGGTCGATCCCACCTTGGGCACGATGGCGGTGCCGACGTCGCCGAACAGCAGCGATATCGAGGTGTACGCGCCAGGAGCGAGGAGCACGCCGAGATTGCTGCGGCTCGCGGGCTGGACAAGCACACCGCCGGTTGGGACGTGGATCGCGATCCGCAAGAAGAGGGCGAAGGTCACGAGCGCACCGCCGTTTGCGAGGCGGATGGCTGGGTAGGGGCAAGACGCAGACGCCCCGGCGACGCCGTTCGGCGGCGAGGTCGTGAACTGCGTGGTCACTTGGCCGGCGACGTCATAGGACTTCTGGATCGTGTGCGGGTTAGCGACGTTGCTCAAGCCGAACTCCGCGGTGATCCCTGCCGGAAGCTTGCCGCTCTTGGCCTCGGCGGTGAAGGCCGACGCTACCTCGGCTCCCACTTTTCCCGGTGCAACCGTTAGCCCGTCGTTCGATCCGGGCGCGAGGCTCGTGACGTAGCCCGTTGACGAGAGCTCGGCGGCGGGCACCGCGACGCCTGCGGCCGTCGGGCCGAGAATCTGGCTGCTCGAAGCGAGCTTCCAGTGCGATGCCGCCGTGTCCTTTACGTAGGTGAGGAGATTGTTCGTCGTCGGTTCGGACGACGCCTTGTCTGCTGCGAGCACGCTGAAAGACGCCGGGTACTTCGACTCTTGGGGGACGTAGCTCTGCACCGGCGCTTGCGCGAAGGGGCTGCCGAGCGACTTCTCGCCTGCAGCGATATCGCCGCGGTAGTTGGCGTCGTCCATGCTCTGTTGCAGGCACGTCTCGTGGCTGTCTTGGAGGGAGAGCGAGAGCTTTGCGTTTGCCTGGTTGTTGATCGAGGTGTCGGAAGCGACGACCGACGCCACCTCGCTCGGCGTGAGCACCTGCCCGGAAGTCCTTGCCGAGCTAGGTGCAGCGCTGAGCCCAACGGCTGCGGCGACTACGGAAGTGGTGACACCAGCGCAACGGAGCAAGCGCGAAAGAGTCCGATGGTGAGCTGACATATCACGTGATGTTAGGAGTTGGAGGACACCAAGGAGTAGGCGGCCCCGGTCGCCGGTGCGCTGTCGCTTGCATTCCGGGTGCCTGCCGTGCCGGGAGCCCCGCGGCATTTGAGCAACGCGCGTCAACCGAGGTTCTCAATGAACGTGCTCAGCTGTCCGGGAAGAGGCCGTTCGTGATCTTGGCGTCGATGCCGCTGCCAGTGGGCAAGGAGTTGTAGTCGAAGTAGCTCCCGTAGGCGACGTGGTTGGCGGAGTCCTTCATCCAGGCGATCATGCTGGCAACATAGAGCGGGTCGTCACCGTTGAACTCATTGGCCTCAGCGAATGCAAATAGCCCCAATGAGACCATCAGATATCTCTAACCTCACTGACATCATTTGCAACTTTGCCCGCACATTCCAGTCCGGGAACGCGACCGGAGCCGTTCGCACTCGTCGGAAGCGGTCTCGTTAGAGCCACGCGACGTATGACGGTTGCGCTGCCATTTGGCGAGGAGCATTCGTGGGACCCATCGTCTGAATGAGTGCAACTTCGAGCGCCTCGGGGCGACAAGTGAGCTGAACGGGAAGCTGCCGCGACACTGTCATCTGACAATGCGCGGGCTGGCTCCTCGTACACCCGCGACGGCGGACCTAGGTGGCTGCTGTCTTTCGCGTCCCTTCGGATTCGCGATCTGAGCAGCGATGAGGGATAATTACATCGGTGAAACTCTCCCAGAGGAGCGACCGATGACCCTTGGCGTGGCAGACCCCCAGGGCAACCTGCTCGACGA
>DATCDR010000096.1:0-2400 GCA_036510575.1 Acidimicrobiales bacterium
CGCGATCGAGTGAGCTCGCGGGATCAGCCTGGGCAGGGACGATCCACGGGTCGAAGAACGGCGCGTATGCGCCGATGGATCTTGAGGCCCATGGTCGCCTCTGCCAGGTGGTCGCAGGCCTCGTCGCTGCCGAGGCAGGCCGCGACGCGCCCGGGCTTGTGGGCTCTGTTCACGACGTGTCCGATGGTGGGCTCGCGTCTTCCCTCGCCGAGCAGGCGATAGCGAGTCGATTGGGCGCCGTGATCGGCGCACCATTTAGCGTCGCAGAGTGGTTCTCAGAGTCGCCATCGCGGGCGGTGCTTACGACCACTCGGCCCAAAGAGCTGCTTGATCATCTTCACGATGCTGGGATTCCTGCCGAGATCATCGGCATCGTAGGTGGGAGCCGCTTGCAAGGCGGGACCAACCTCGACGTGAGCGTCGAGGACCTCGCCAGTGCTGCGCACGACCGGATCCCGCTCGCGATCGATGACGTGGCGCCTATGAGCGCGTAGCGCCTCGAAGTAGGCCTAGCGGTACCTCGTCGCCAGCATCGCTCCGGAGAGGATGCCGACGAGTCCGACCAAGGTGTACCAGTTCGTCGGGCTCGACGGCAGCAGCTGGATGTAATTGAGGATGATCACGATCACCCCAAGGATGAGCAGGCTCAAGAGCACCCATGGATACCAACGCGGGCTGTGACGTACATCCGCGGGAATTGGCGGTGTGTACCTGCCGCTCATGCCGCGCTGGTCTTTCGGGGCGGTGACGCGGCCGCCTGATCCCTGTCCTTGGCGACCGCGATTCTTATCTGGCATCGCCTCACCATACTTAGGCAATTGGGGCTTCACGTGTAGCCGGTAGCCTTGGGGCGTGGCTCCTCGGGTTCTCGTGATCGACAACTACGACAGCTTCGTCTACAACCTTGTGCAGTACCTGGGTGAGCTCGGTGCTGAGCCCGTAGTGGTCCGAAACGACGAGTTCGACATCGCGGGCCTGCAGGCCTTCGCCCCGGATCTCTTGCTGGTCTCGCCTGGCCCAGGGCGTCCCGAGGATGCCGGCGTCAGCTCGGCTGCGATTGAGCACTTCGGATCGAGTGGGGTCCCCGTGCTCGGGGTCTGTCTCGGCCACCAATGCATCGGCCAGATCTTCGGCGGCGCGGTGGTTGCGGCGCCAGAGATCATGCACGGCAAGACCTCGATGATTCACCACCAGTCGACGGGTGTCTTTGCAGGTCTGGACAGTCCATTCGAGGCGACCCGGTACCACTCGCTGGTGGTTGACGCGTCGTCGATCCCCGACGTTCTCGAGGTGACCGCGCACACCGCTGACGGGGTCGTCATGGGCCTTCGGCATCGCACCCTGCCGATTGAAGGTGTGCAGTTCCACCCTGAGTCGATCCTTACGACCTCTGGCCATCACCTACTCGGGAACTTTCTCGCCAGATCCCAGGCGAGGAGCCGCTAGCTCGGTTTCTCCGTCGACCGCCCGATCCTCTAGCGAAAGGCCCCTATGTCGAGGCTGGAAGGCTCGTCGGAACGGTCGTGGTGAACGGGAAGGTCGACGTCGTTGTTGGGACCGTTGGGGTGGTCGTACCAGAGATGTACTCGCCGACCTCCACCGTGACCGCGTTGCCGGCAGCGAGCTTCTGTCCGGCCTGCGGGTCTTGCAGCACGATCACGCCGGAGAAGTCCGGGTTCTGCTCGGGAACCTGCGTCGTCGAGACCGAGAGCATGAGGCCCTCCGTCGTGAGCGCTGCCTGGGCATCTGAGACGCTCGAACCGATGAGGTTCGGCACGACGATAGCGGCTCCTCGAGAGAGGATGAGCTGCACCGGGGTGCCCTGCGCCAGTGAAGTTCCAGATGGCGGAGCGAACCTGATTACGTCGCCGGCCGGCACGGTGTTGTCGAACTTTCCAGACGGTTGGGTCGGCGATACCTGGAGGCCTTTGGCCCCGAGTGCCGCGCCAGCGGCTTGGGGCGTCTCGTTGGCGGTGACGGGTGGAACAACAGTTTTTCCGGGCGTCCCCACGACGGTGATGGTGACCGACGATCCGAGGAGCTCTTGGACGCCGGCGGGTACCGACTGCAAGGTGACGAAGCCGATCTTTGAGTTCAAAGTGTAGGGAACGGTGCTCACGACGGGGTTGAGGTGCGCGTGCCGTAAGGCTGCCTTCGCGGCGTTGAGCGACAGCCCGGTGACCGAGGGGACGGTCTCCTCAGCGACCTTTCCGCCGACCGTTAGCGTCACGAGCGCGCCACTCTTCACCGACGAGTGGTCGCCGGGTTTCTGGCCGGACACGATGCCTGCCTTAGCCGGGACGGTGTTCGGCACGGTGTCGACATGGACGTGCAGTCCGGCACGTCGAAGCGTGCTGGTTGCCGCGGTTGCCGTTTGCCCCACGAGGTAGGGGATCTTCA
>DATCDR010000097.1:0-2911 GCA_036510575.1 Acidimicrobiales bacterium
CTTGGTCAACAGCAGCCGCTTCACCTGGAAAGTCTCACACAGCGGCCGATAGTCGACGAGCAAGCCCGAGCCGGGAATACCTAGGAGCCAAGAAGCAGGCCGGCGAGGTATTCGACAAGATCTCCGCGACTTCCATCTACCCAGAGGATACGGGGGTCACGGCGAAGCCACGCCATCTGGCGACGCGCAAGCTGACGGGAGCGCCGAAGGATCTCAACGGAGGCATCGCTGAACGTCATGGATCCAGCGACCACCTGGGCGAGCTCCCGGTAACCGATGGCCTGCGCAGCGGTCCGCGAGAGCGTGACTTGGTCCTCGACGAGCGCCCGAACCTCCTCGAGAAAGCCGCGCTCGAGCTGATCCGCGAGGCGGGCGGCGAGGCGACCCTCGAGCTCGTCACGGTCGAAGTCGAGCCCGATCAGTCGGCAGGAGATCTCCGGATAGACGCCAAGTCCCGGACCGAATGACGAGAACGGCCGTCCGGTCCCGAGGGCGACCTCGAGCGCTCGAAGTATCCGGCGTCGATTCGTCGGCTCCATTCTCGACGCCCCGAGTGGGTCGATCTCGGCGAGGCGTCGGTGCATCGCTGCGAGCGCCCCCGCATCGGTGGCCTCTGCCTCGAGTTCGGCACCCACCTCCGGGAAGCGTGGCGGTGGCGTCAGGTCATCGAGGACAGCTCGCAGGTAAAGACCACTGCCGCCTACGAAACACGCCGAGTTGGCTCGCGAGGCGATTCCCGCACGCGCCGCTCTTGCAGCGGCGGCGAACTTCGTGATCGAGAACTCCTCGGTCGGCTCGACGAGGTCGATGAGATGCCAACGAACCCCCTCGCCCTCATCTGGAGTTGGCTTCGCGGTGCCGATGTCGAGGCGGCGATAACAGGCGTAGGCGTCGATCGACGCGAGCTCGATCGAGGGGTCGCGGCGCGCGAGCGCCACCGCGAGCGCCGTCTTGCCAGTCGCGGTCGCACCCACGATCGCGACATCAACGGCCACCAGCGGTGCTCCTCAAGTCGGAGCCGGAGCGGCTGACCTGGTCTTTTACCCCACACTCGCCCGCTGAGGGGATCGTCTGCCGAACAGCGGCGATCACAATGTGACCCAACGTTGCTCTGTACGTGGCAGCCTCGCCCCTTCTCCAACCGAGCCGGATGTCGGTCTCGGCCAGGCGGGTCTTACGTCTAAACCGCACCATGATCAGCAACCAAGGGTTGCCTTACGTGGGTCGTTTCGCCTGCGGCTGGCATCGACTTTCAACCACAGACCCGCTCCGGGTCCACTGCCATCATACCGGGCCTTGGCGAACCACCTAGGTGCTGGTCCTGATCGGACGGTCCAACCGATCTACGGTTGGGGGATGGCTGGACAAGATCCGCGTGACTGGGAGTCATCCTCGCCCAAGAGAGCCTCGAACTGGTTCTCGAACCTGAATGCCAAGGTGCTAAGGAAGCTCGAGTCGAGGATCGACCCGGAGAATCTCGTCGATGTCGCCGATCGCCAGCTCGGACGCTCACAGCGCCACTCCGGCGAGGCGAGTCGGGCGTCGGTCGCGATGTTGCAGACAAAAGCGCGCTATCTCCGCCAGGCGGGGCGCATCGACGAAGCGCTGATAGTGAGCAACAGCGCCTTCGAACAGCGCATCAGGTTCCAAGGTGCCGAACATCCCGACACCCTCGACACCGAACTACGACTAGCAGTGCTGTTGGCCGAGTCCTCCCGCTTCGAAGATGCCGAACCACACTTCGCCCATGTCGTCGATGCGTGTGCTCGCCGGCCAGAGCTTGACCGCGACTCGGCCTCGCTCGCAGCGAAGTGGCTCTCGCACACACGGCGAATGATGCGAGGCGATCAGGACTAAGTCGGCTCAGTCGAACTGGGTGAGCAGGTGCTCGATCCGATGAAGGATCTTCGTGTGCTTCTCGGAGTCGAGCTCCATCAGTTCTACGAGGAGCGGCCAGATCGTTCTCGTGCGAGTTGGTCGAAGGTCGCGCAGAATCTCTCGCAGCTCCTTCGCATCGTCGCTCTCGACCTCGATGAACTTCCGGGTCTGCTCGAGCAGGCGAGCTCGTAGCGATGCCTCGAGCGGCTCGGGCTCGGGAATCTCCGTCGCTAGGTATCCGGGTCTGCCCGCAGCCGCGCCGACTGCCTTGGCGAGCTCGGCAAGCAGGTGGTGGTGGCGGTATTCGTCCGCCACGATCAGTTGGATCAGGTACGCCACCGCACCAGAGGTCTCTCCGAGCAACTCCTCGTAGCCCGCTACCACCTCGCTTTCGGCGCGCAAGTGTGTCTCGATGTGATGGAGCGCGCGTCGGTCCCACGTCTCATCGGGCTCTCCATGAAGCTCGTGATCGCCGTTTTGCAGGTACTCCGGCTGGAAAACGCCGCCAATACCCGGCACATACGACTGGGACGGCAGATCTCCGCGGCGGTGCTGGTTGTCATTCCACATGGGCGGGCTCCTCATCTCTCCAAGGGCATCATCGTCTAAACGGCCTCGGCCAGAAAAGGGTCCAACGTCCCGATTTCTCCTGCGATCAGGAGGCTGGTCCGCTCCCCGTCACGACCGCTTCGCCAAGCCGTGCCTCGAAGGCGGCATGTGCAGCGTCATCGACTGGAGTCGCCTCGCCGATCAAGAGCACCGGGATGCCGTCTCGGATCGGGTAGCTGCGGTGCAACCGGGGGTTGTAGAGCAGCGCGTCCGCCTCGAAATACCAGAGCGGCTTCTTGTCCTCTGGGTCGACCAGGATCTCTCGTAGCAACGCGTCGAGTGCCACTACGCCGCCTTGGCCAGCGCCGCGGTGCACATCACGATCCCGCCCGGATGACCGCCAACACCTCGTCGGTTCGGGCGCGAAGTGTGGCCTCGTCGGGAGCCTCGACGTTTAGTCGAAGCAGCGGCTCGGTGTTCGACG